>CANQHJ010000015.1 GCA_947623665.1 uncultured Bacilli bacterium | reverse complement strand
ATATTCTTTCATATAATATTCCCCCATAAATAAAAATTGACTCAGGGCTTCATAAGTTTCCTGAGTACCAATCAATACAAACTATATCACAAATAGTCTATTAGGTCAATATAATTTTGAAATATTTGTGGCAATTGCTTAAAAAAACATAGGATAATAAAAAAGTAACCTAGGGCTTCAAAAGTTTCCTAGGTTAAATATTTCAATTATTTTTTAGCGTTGATTACAGCTTGTGCAGCAGCAAGTCTTGCAATTGGAACTCTAAATGGAGAACAAGATACATAATCAAGTCCAGCATTATAACAGAATTCAACTGAAGATGGATCTCCACCATGCTCACCACAGATTCCTAAATATAAATCTGGATTAGCTTTGCGTCCTTTTTCTGCAGCCATTTTAACAAGTTGTCCAACACCTTTTTGATCTAATTTAGCAAATGGATCAGATTCATAGATTTTAGCTTGATAATAACTATCTAAGAATTTACCAGCATCATCTCTTGAGAATCCAAATGTCATTTGAGTTAAATCGTTAGTTCCGAATGAGAAGAAATCAGCACTTTGAGCAATCTCATCAGCAGTTAAAGCAGCACGAGGAATTTCGATCATTGTACCAATTTGATAACTTATATCGGAATTCTTCTCTTTTTTAACTTGTTCAGCTGTTTCTACAACTGCTTCTTTAACATAATCTAACTCTTTCTTTTCTCCAACAAGTGGAATCATAATTTCAGGAGTAATATCATATCCTTTTTCTTCATGAACTTCAATAGCAGCTTCCATAATTGCTCTTGTTTGCATCTTAGCAATTTCAGGATAAGTAACTGCTAAACGACATCCACGATGACCCATCATTGGGTTAAATTCATGAAGTTCACTACATTTAGCCTTAACTTGATCAACAGTAAGTCCCATATCATCAGCAAGTGCTTTAATATCTTCTTCATCTGTTGGTAAGAACTCATGTAGAGGTGGATCTAGATAACGAACTGTCATAGGACGTCCTTCTAGAGCTTCATACATAGCTTTGAAATCTCCTTTTTGGAAAGGAATTAACTCTGATAAAGCTTCTTCTCTTGCTTCTTTAGTATCAGATAAAATCATCTTACGGATTTTTGGAATTCTCTCTTCATCAAAGAACATATGCTCTGTACGACAAAGTCCAATTCCTTCAGCTCCTAAGTTAACTGCATTCTTAGTATCTCTTGGGTTATCAGCATTAGTTTTAACACCAAGTGTTCTAATTGAATCAGCCCAAGCCATAATTCTTCCGAAATCTCCACCAACTGATGCTTCTTCAGTTTCGATTTCTCCTTTATAAATTTTACCAGTTGTACCATTAAGCGAAATATAATCTCCTTCATGGAAAGTATGTCCACCTAAAGTAAACTCTTTTTTCTCTTCATCGATTTGAATTTCACCACATCCAGCAACACAGCAAGTACCCATACCACGAGCAACAACAGCAGCATGACTAGTCATACCTCCACGTACTGTTAAAATACCTTGTGCAGCATTCATTCCTTCGATATCTTCTGGAGATGTTTCTAGACGAACAAGAATAACTTTTTCTCCACGTCCACCTTTACCAGCAGCTTTAGCATCATCTGCAGTAAAGTAAACCTTACCACTAGCAGCTCCAGGAGATGCAGGTAAAGCCTCACCAATCTCTTCTCCATTTTTAAGTGCTTCTGCATTAAATGTTGGATGTAATAATTGATCTAGAGATTTAGCATCAATTCTAGCAACTGCTTCTTCTTCTGTAATCATTCCTTCATCAACTAAATCACAAGCAATCTTAATTGCAGCAGGAGCAGTTCTCTTACCATTACGAGTTTGTAAGAAATAAAGTTTTCCTTCTTGAATAGTAAACTCCATATCTTGCATATCTCTATAATGATTTTCAAGTTTAGTAGCAATCTCCATAAATTGTTTATAAACATCAGGCATATCTTCTTCAAGTCTTGTAATAGGTTGTGGAGTTCTAACTCCAGCAACAACATCTTCACCTTGTGCATTTATTAAATATTCACCAAAAATACCTTTTTCTCCATTAGATGGATTACGAGTAAATGCAACTCCAGTTCCAGATGTATCTCCCATATTACCAAATACCATTGCTTGAACATTTACAGCAGTTCCCCAGTCTCCTGGAATATCATTCATTCTTCTATAAACGATAGCACGAGGATTATCCCAACTTCTAAATACAGCTTTAACTGCACCCATTAATTGTTCCATAGGCTCTTGTGGGAAATCTTCTCCAATAGTATCTTTATAAATAGTTTTAAATCTTTCAACTAATCCTTTTAAGTCATCAACATCAAGTTCAGTATCATAATGAACTCCTTTAGCTTCTTTTACTTCATCAATAACTTTTTCAAAATTAGATTTAGGTACTTCCATAACTACATCTGAATACATTTGAATAAATCTTCTATATGAATCATAAGCAAATCTTGGATTACCAGTTTTAGCTGCAAATCCTTCAACTGCTTCATCATTAAGACCTAAGTTAAGAATTGTATCCATCATACCAGGCATAGAAACACGAGCACCACTTCTAACTGATACTAAAAGTGGATCACTATTATCTCCAAACTTCTTTCCTTGAATTTCTTCTAATTCTGCAAGTTTTTCAAAAATTTGATTTTGAATATCTTCAGAAATAGTCTTGTTCTGATTATAATAATCTGTACAAGCTTCTGTTGTAACTGTAAAACCTTGAGGTATAGGTAATCCTAAATTAGTCATTTCTGCTAAGTTAGCACCTTTACCACCTAAAAGGTTTCTCATGTCAGCATTTCCTTCTTTAAATGCGTAAACAAACTTCATTTAATCATCTTCCTTTCCTCAACAACTATTAGTATAACAAAGTTTTTTTAATTTATCTACAATAAATTTACTTTTTAAAAGAAAATATGTAATTTTTTATATTTTTTTAACTAACGTTTTACTTCTATTGTTTTCTCTACTTTTATTATATCTATCTAACTCTTTGTAATAACATTCTGGACAAAGTGATAAATATTCAACTTCTGCTTTATCATCTATCTCAACTTGCTTTCCATCAAAGACAAATTCTCCATTAACCTTACGAGCATTAAACATAGCCTTTTTACCACAAAAACACACAGTTTTCATCTCTTCAATAGAATGAGCAATCTCTAAAAGACGACTACTTCCTTCAAATCCATTAGTTTTAAAGTCTGTCCTTAACCCAAAACACATTACTGCAATATCATCTCTTACAACAACTTGCATCAACTCGTCAATTTGTTCTTTTTTAAGAAACTGAACTTCATCTACCAAAACAGCTTTTAACTCTTCCTTTTCTAAATGACTCTCTATTAATTCAAATAAATTATCATCATCACTTACTAAATAATCAACTTTTCTTTTTGCACCTATTCTAGATACTATATATTCTTCTCCTTTAGTATCTATTTTAGGTTTTATAATTATAGTATTCATTCCTCTTTCTTCAAAATTATAAGATACCTGAAGCAAATTAGTAGTCTTACCACTATTCATTGCCCCATATCTAAAATACAACTTAGCCATACATTACCTCCATATCAAGTATAGCATATTAACTATATTTTACAATTGTCTTAAGTCTTTTTATAACTTTTTTTTCAATCCTAGAAATATAAGATTGAGAAATACCTAAAAGCTCTGCTACTTCTTTTTGAGTCATCTCATCTTTACCAAATAATCCATATCTTAAAATTATAATATCTCTTTCTCTAGGATTAAGCCTCATTATCTCTTCAACTACTCGTTTTTTATCTGCAACATCTTCTATACCTTTAGTAACCAAATCTTTAGGAGTACCTAAAATATCTTCCAAATGAAGTTCATTTCCCTCAGAATCATATGACAAAGATGCATCTATACTAACTTCAGTCTTCTGTTTTTTAGTCTTTCTAAGATACATAAGTATTTCATTATCAATACAACGAGATGCATAAGTTGCAAGTTTTATATTTTTACCACGACTAAAAGTATTAATTCCTTTAATCAGTCCAATTGTCCCAATACTAACTAAATCCTCTAAATCAACATTAGTATTCTCATACTTCTTTGCAAGAAATACAACAAGTCTCAAATTATGTTCAATAAGCTTATCTTTTGCAAACACATCCCCATCTTCTTTAAGTTCTAAATAATACTCCTCTTCTTCTTTAGATAAAGGCTCAGGTAAAACATCAGTTGCACCAACATAAAACATCTCAACACTAAAATCCAAAAGACAACATACTAACCATATAATTGTAATCATTCTATCTCCTCCTTAATTATATTTGGTAATATACATTCAACTCCAGATATATCTGCTTTAGTAGAAAACCCAACCAGTAAATTATATAACTCATACTTTTTATCTATTAACACTTTATCTGTTTTAACACACTTTAAAACTCCATTATTACCAATAGTTTTATAAGGAACATATAAAAGATCTTCATAATTATAAGAAAATTCCTTATTAAGTATAATAACTCCACGTTTTTTATAAGGATCTTTTAAATTATTACCAGTATCTAAAAAACCAGTTACACTATATTTCTTATTATCATAATATATATCTACTTCATGAACATTATTATATTTTTTATTATCACTCTTATCTTTAATATATAAATATATAATAATAGGAGAACATATTAACATAACTATTATATTTATAGAAAACCCATTATTAAAAAATACTAATCCTTCTTTGTCATAACTAAACTCATTATTTATAAAATAAAGCCCTCCTCCTAAGAAAATACTAAATACATATAAAGTAATAATATTCTTAATAAAGTATTTTTTATTATGATATGAAAAAGTAATAAAAATCATCAAAATACTTATAATTATCTTAAATAAGAACAAAACAAAACTATTAATATCAAAGAATAAAAGAAACACAGATAAAGCTCCTACTAATGCTCCAAATAATATTTTTCTAAATTTTACATTTCTTTTTAAAAAGTAATTAACACTAAAGAGTAATAGGAAATCAAAAAAGAAATTAATTAAAAATATAATATCTAGATATATCTTCATATAATCACCACTAAAATTATAAAAAAAGAAAAACGACCTTTTTGTCGTTTTATTAACTAATATTATATTTTTTTCTTTTTCCAAAATATTTTAATAATATAACTTAAGAATATAGCCATTATTATAACGTATGCCCAAACAACTATAGTATAAAATATTCCATCTGTATATTTTGCTAGTATTGCTGGGATGGATGCTGGTATATACTTACCTATTAAACTAGATACATCTTGAAGTGGAATATTATCTTTAATAAATGTTAATATTCTAAGTAAGATATCTACTATTGCAATAAAGAATACAAAAGATGAAAATCTCTTAAAAAACATAATAACTACTACTATTAATGCAACTAATATTATTAAATCAATATACATAACAACCACCTCTTTACTTAAAATAAATATTATTATCTATCTCATTACCTAATGTTGTATCATCTCCATGTCCGGGATAAAGTTTTATATCTCTATCATACTTCTTAATGTTTTCTAAACTCTTTTTCATAACAGACTCATCTCCAGTTGGTAAATCACATCTACCAATACTACCATTAAAAATAAAATCTCCAACAAACATACATTTATCTTTTTTAAAGTAAAATGTAACCGAATCTGCAGAATGTCCTGGAGTATAAATTACTTCAAATTTAAAATTTCCAAGTTCATATTCTCTTTCTTGTAAATTACTCTTTTTAAATACTTTAATACTTCTTTTATTAAGAAAGTTCCTAAGAGCACCCACGTGATCAAAATGAGAATGAGTAACTAATACTCCTACAACTTTATTATCTCCAATTTTTTCTTTTATTTTAGGAAAATCATCTCCTGGATCAATAACTAAACATGTATTATCTTTTTTTAATATATAGCAATTCTCTTCTATCACACCAGTAATGACTTTAATTACTTCCATTATTATCCCTCCTATTATTAGGATATCACAAACTGTTAAAAATTTCTAGAAAAAGAAAAAATATCATCAATTGATGATATTTAGATTATCTAGTTTTTTGCTTCACATTTGTTTTAAAGCCATTATAATATACAAATTTCTTATTTTCAGTGGAAGAATCAACGACAAAATCTTCTTTTGCTTGTTTTTTATCTACAATTTCATCCATAGTATCACCACAAACATGTAAATAAGAAACTCTACTACCTAATTGTGAGTTAAACTTTTCAGTGTTTTCACTAGAACAAACCATATTCATACTATTACCCCCTTCAACCAAGCACATTATAACACATTTTCTTTGTTTTTTCAAGGTTTTATTTGTATATTAAGAAAGAAAGTGTTATAATATAAGCGTTTTTAGGAGTGGTTTCATTGAAAAGTAATAAAACTGTTTTAGTAATTTATAACCCAATAAGTGGAATGGGTAAGTTCAATTCATTTATTGATGAATTCTATTTTTTATTAAAAAATGCAAACTATGAACCAGATTTTTTTGCAACCGAATATGCAAATCAAGCAAAAAACTTAGTTTCAATTTGTGATAATTATGATATTGTATTTTCTGTTGGTGGAGATGGTACATTAAATGAAGTTATACAAGGTAATTTTTTACGTAAAGAAAAACTTAACATTTGTCCTATACCTAATGGAACTTGTAATGATTTTGCTAAAATGCTAGGTTATAGAAACCATCCTATTACTTGTTTAAAACAAGCAATAAACGGAGAAAAACACGAAATTGATATTACAACTATTAATAATACACCTTTTTTATATGTTGCAGGTATAGGTAGATTTTTAAATATTCCCTATGAAACAAAAAGTAGTACCAAAAGAAAAATAGGTTACTTAGCATATCTAAAACAAGGTTTAATGGAGCTTAACAACAAAATGAAGTTATATGATACTAATATCACTATTGATAATAAAGACTTCTCTGATAGTTATTCCCTAATCATGATTTCTAATTCTAATCACATTGCAGGTGTTAACAATTTCCATAAAGATATTTATCTAGATGATAAAAATGTAGAAGTATTACTATGTAGAGCTCAAAACAATCTAGAATTCATTAATAGTTTTGCAAGTTTTCTTATGGGAATTAATAATGATAATATTATAAAAGTCAAAGGAAATAACATTAATCTATCCTTTTCTAATGTTCCTGATAAAGATTGGTGTATAGATGGAGAAAAGTTTATATCTGATAGTAAAAATTATAGTTTAAAAGTTGCAAATCAAATGAGTTTTATTGTACCAAAAACTGTAAATAAAAGATTATTTTTAAAAAAATAAAAACTTATTGTTAAAATTAATTAGAAATGATATAATAACATTGTTCTTATCCAAGAAATGTTATGGCCCGTTAGTCAAGTGGTTAAGACGCCACCCTCTCAAGGTGGAATCACGGATTCGAATTCCGTACGGGCTACCATAAAAAACAAAGCAGAAATCATTCTGCTTTTTTTTTATATCAAGCTTTACTTGGGTCCCTTTTTATTAGAAAACTTAAAGCTATTTTATATTTATCTTTATTTTTAATATATAAAAATCCAAATATACTATAAACTACCGCACCAATAAAGTTTACAAGTAAATCTTCCATTGTATCTAAAAGACCTATATCTAAATATTTATCAAAAGTAGTATTTTTATTATCATAACTTTCTACTGTAGTAGATTTAATATTAGGAACTCTTACTACTACATTTTTCTTTTCTTTATTTAAACTGACACTCTTAATCTCACTAATAAATGTATCTTTTTGCATATCAGTGCCAACAAAAACATCCATTCCATATTCAAAAAATTCCCAACATACTCCAACAGTCATAGAAAAACAAAATGATACTAAAACAACAAACACAGGTGATAAGTTAAATGACTCTATATTCTCATTTAATAAATAAACAAGTGAAAATCCAATAGATGCACATAAAAATCCATTAAGAGTATGTAAAATAGTATCAAAATCCTTAAACGTACCATAAAAATTATTAATTTCCCCTAATATTTCAGATGCAAATATAAAAAGTAATATCGTTATTTCTAAAGTAACTGGTAAATCTACTTTAAATCTTCTCTCTATTAAAACAGGAAGTAATAAAAGAATAAGAGAAAGTATACATAATAAAGCATTTTCAATATTGCCTTGGAATATTTGCCTAATCATCACAACAATAATTAAAATTCTAAGAATATTATAAACAATCAAAGTATTCTTATCGTAATATTTATACAAGCCTAAAAACTTTTTAATTTTATCTTTCATAATAATACCTCACTACATATAAATAACTTCATCAAGTAAACTTTTTCTAACATCATGAAATCCTTTTCTATAAGTAGAATCATCACTTTCATATCCTATAGGTAAAAGACATACTGGTACTATATTACTAGGAAGATCAAATGCTTTTTGTAACTCCTTAGAATTAAACCATCTAATCCAAACAGTACCAAGTCCTAAATTAACAGCCTCTAACATCATATGAGTACACACTATACTACAATCCATTTCATATGTGCTATAACCTTCTTCTATCGGAATAAAACAAGCCTTATCCATATCAGCACAAACCATCAATACAACAGGAGCACCATAAGTCATTCTTTTATACTCTCCAAGACGATCGATAGACTCTTTATTTCTTAAAACATATATTTTTTGAGGTTGTGTATTCTTAGCCGTAGGTGCAAGTCTACCTGCATCAAGTATTTTAATTAACTTTTCCTCTTCTACTTCCTTATCCTTATAACTTCTAACAGAATATCTCTTCTTTATCACATCATCAAATTTCATTATACCCTCCTTAAATTTTATTCTTATTTTCCAGTTCTAATAACTTTTTCTTTATATCAATAGAAGATGCATAACCACCTATATTACCATTACTATTAATTACCCTATGACACGGAACAATAATAGATATAGGATTATGTCCAATAGCACTCCCAACAGCTTGTAAAGATACATTCTTAGAAGTCTTTTTCTTTATAGTATCTCCTATATCTTTATAAGAGACTGTAACACCATATGGTATATCTAACAAAATACTAAAAACCAACTTTCTAAAATCAGTACCATAAAACTTTAAAGGTATATTTTTAAAATCTACAACTTCTCCTTTAAAATACTTATCAAGCATTTTCTTAGTCTTTATAAATATCTCTAAACTATCATCTTCTATTGCATCCAAAAATCCATTCATAAAATATCTTTGTCCTTCTATAAAAAGTCCAACTAAAGAAGTACCATCACTTACGAGAACAAAATTATGATTAATTGCTAAATATTTAGTTTTATAAAACATAAAATTTACACTTCAACAGACTCACTTTTTACTTTTTCATATGCTTCTCTGGCAGCACAAGCAAGTTGATCTGCACAAGATGTCTTTTTACTACCACAAATAATACCTTTTAATTTTTCTTCTATCTCTTCTACCCTCATACCATCAACTAATCTAGGAAGAGCTTGTAAATTACCAGGACATCCTCCTCCCATAAAAGAAACATTATAAATCTTATTCCCTTCTATATCAAACTTTATCAAAGAAGGGCAAACACTTTTAGTTTTGTATAAATATTCCATAAATTCCTCCTCTATTTTTTTAATATTTTACTTTTATTTTTACAATTAACATCATTAATTGCCCAAATCAAACTAAGTTTAGGTATCTTCTTACCTTCTGTATTTGGAAAATAATCAACAAACTTAGAAATCTCACAAATATAAGGAAAATTAAAATAACTACTTTCAGAATCAAACATACTCTCAGTTATAAATCCAGTAAAAATCTCCCTATATTTAATTTTACCATCTTCCTTTATCTTTTCAAAAAAATACTTTTGCTCAGTAGTTTCTATATTAGGTCCAAAATCTAAATCATCCATATCAATTCTACTAGAAACTCTCTCAAAACAACCAACAAAAATATCTTCTGCATTATAAAAATCTTTCATTTTATAATTTTTATCTCCAAAATCCATACTATTTTCTTTACTTTTATCTTCTTTTTTAAATAAATCAAACAACCACATATTACCACCTCTACAACTTTATTATACAGCAAAACTTCCAACTAAAAAAGAAATATTTACAAAAACAAAAAATTAGAGTATTCTATAATATAGAAAGGAGTATAACTTATGACAAGAGAAGAATTAAAAACTAAAGCCAAAGAAAGTCTTAGTGGACGATATGGAGAAGTAATAGTTGCAATGTTACTTGTTTACGCAATAAGTTCAATAGTAATGATTATAACAAATTCAATATGCCATAGTTTAAACTTTAATATAACAATAACTTCATGTGTAAGAAACATAGTAACTTTACTTACAAACTCAGTAGTTGGTGTAGGTATGATGAACTATTATTTAAAAATATCTCGTAACGAAAAGGTTGAAATTTCAAATTTATTTGAAAGAACAGATTTAATTGTTCCATATATCATCCTAGCAATCTTAACTGCTGTTTTTATAACATTATGGTCTTTTTTATTTATAATTCCTGGTATCATTGCTGCATTTGCTTATAGTCAATCACAATATATCTTAATAGATGAAAAAGATTTAAAACCACTTGAGATAATAAAGAAAAGTAAAGAGATGATGAAAGGACATAAAATAGATCTTTTCATTTTATCATTAAGTTTTATAGGTTGGGCAATTTTAGGTGTATTTACATTTGGTATTTTATATATTTGGCTAATACCTTATATGTCAGTAACACTAGCAAACTTCTACAATGATGTTAAAAGCCAACAAAAGAAGGAAAATTAATCCTTCTTTTTTCTCTAATTTCTAGCTGCTCCATCAACTTGTAAAATAACTCCTGTAATATAACTAGCAAGAGGACTTGCTAAGAAAAGAAAAGCATTTGCAACATCACTAGTCTCTCCTATTCTACCAAGTGGAATAGTCTTAATTAAAGGTTCAATCATTTCCTTAGGAAGACTTTTTACCATATCAGTATTAATAATACCAGGAGCAACTGCATTAACTCTAATATTAAAAGATGCAAACTCTCGTGCTAAAGACTTAGTAATACCATTAACAGCAAATTTACTAGCAGGATATCCAACACCACTAGGTTGTCCATAAATACTAACCATAGAACTAGTATTTAATATAACCCCTTCCCCTTGATCCTTCATATAAGAAGCAACTGCCTTACAAGTATTAAAAATAGCATTAACATTCAAATTCATAATATTGCTAAATTCTTCAACTGTAGTATCTTCTATTCTTTTATTAGCAGAAATACCTGCATTATTAATTAAAACATCTATTCTCTTATATTTATCATAAATTTCTTTAAATACATCCTCAACTTCACTATAATTATTTAAGTCAGGAAAATATCCATAAGCCTCATATCCTAATTTTTCTAAATCAGATAAAGCCTTATCTACAGTATCTTTTCTAGATCCAAACAAAATAACCTTAGCATTATTTTCTAAAAATTTCTTTACAATAGAAAAACCAATACCACGAGTTCCTCCTGTAACAATAACAACTTTTCCTGTAAAATCCATAAACACATCCTCCATCATTTATAAAATCATATCATCTATTAAATATTATAACATAGAAAAAGACTTAAACAAGTAGTTTAAATCTCTTCATATAAAGGAAATCTTTTTGTTAAATTTAATACCTCTTCTTTTAACTCAGAAAGTATTTCCTCATCATTTCTATTTTTCAAAGCTCTAGAAATAATAATACCTATTTGCCTAAATTCTTCTTCTTTAAGTCCTCTTGTAGTCATTGCTGCACTTCCAAGTCTAATACCACTAGTTAAAGCAGGACTCATAACCTCATTTGGAATGGTATTTTTATTTGCAGTAATATTTATTCTATCTAAAACTTCTTCAGCATCTTTACCAGTAATATCAAGAGACTTTTTAACATCAACTAACATTAAATGATTTTCAGTATCACCTGATACTATTCTAAATCCTTCACTTTTTAACGTATCACATAATACTTTAGAGTTTTTTACAACTTGCCTTTGGTATTCTTTAAAATCATCTTGTAATGCCTCATAAAAACATTCTGCTTTTGCAGCAATAACATGCATTGAAGGACCACCTTGAAGTCCAGGAAAAACTACTTTATCTATTTTTTTAGCAATCTCTTCATCATTTGTTAAAATTATCCCTCCACGAGGTCCTCGTAAAGTTTTTTGAGTAGTTGATGTTACTACATCTGCATAAGGTATAGGAGATGGATGAACACCTGCAGCAATAAGTCCAGCAATATGTGCCATATCAACCATTAAATATGCTCCAACAGAATCTGCTATCTCACGAAACTTTTTAAAATCTATTATCCTAGAATATGCACTATATCCTGCAATAATAAGTCTTGGCCTTTCACGTTTTGCAACCTCCAATACTTCATCATAATCTAAAACTTCACTTTCACTATTAACTGAATATGAAACAACATCATATTCTTTACCACTAAAACTCATTGGATGTCCATGAGTTAAATGTCCTCCATCACTAAGTTTAAGTCCCATTACTTTATCACCCTCATTAAGTAATGCTTTATATACTGCCATATTAGCACTACTTCCTGAATGAGGTTGAACATTAGCATACTTACAACCAAATAACTTTTTAACATTTTCTCTTGCCAAGTCTTCTACTTTATCAATAAATTCACATCCACCATAATATCTATGACCTGGATACCCTTCTGCATATTTATTAGTTAAAACACTTCCTTGAAGTTTTAAAACATCACTTGATACAAAGTTTTCTGATGCAATTAACTCAATATGATTCCTTTGTCTTTCTAATTCTTTTTCTACAAACTCTTCTAATATTTTCTCCATAAATCCTCCAAAACATATTATATTTTATCTTCTTTTTATTCTCACCATCATTATTATAATTTAAATAAAGATAAAAAGAAAGAGTCTAATAAAAAATAAGTTAATTTATTAATATCATATTGATACAAAAGTTAACTTATTGTATAGCTATATTAGGAACATTTAATAGTTGGGTGGAGCCAAACTTCTTATGAAGGGTGGTGATATTTTATGACAAAAAAAGACTTTGTTATCTTTGGATTGTTCATAATCATCTACTTTTTGCTTTTAAAATATTGAATTGTTTTAAAGTAAAAGAAATCCACCTAACACACTGTTAGGTGGTAACCTAATCAAATGGTAACACCCAACATGCCAATATTAAGTGTTCCTTTTTTATTTTATTCAAATTTCTTTGACATATTAATAATATCACATATAATCTATTTTTTCAACTGTTTACAAGTTTTACCAAATGGACAACTATTACACTTATTATCTTTATTTTTAAAGTATTTTATACCTATAAAACAAAGTATACTAAATATAATTATACATATCACTATATCTGCAACTGATATAATAGATTTTTCTATTCTAATACCTACTTGATAACATATAAAAGCAATTATCCAAGCAATAATAGTTTGAAATAAAACTACTTTTAAAACTTTCTTAGTACTACCAAGTTCTCTTCTTAAAGCACCTAAAGCACCAAAACAAGGAGCACTAAACAAATTAAAGGCAACAAAAGCATAAGCTGCTGCTGGAGTAATTGATGAGAATATACTACCACTTGAAAACATACCACTACTATTTGTAAATCCTGATATAACTGACATAGAAGAAATAACTTGTTCTTTTGCAACTAATCCTTGAATAATAGATACAGTAAGAGCCCAATTATCTTCTCCTAATACAGGATAAAATATCCAAGATATACTTTTACCAATACATGCTAGAATACTATTTTCTACATCAACTCCATAAGATAAACTAGGAGAAAATGAAAGTAAGAACCATACTACTATTGAACAAAAAAGTATAATACTGCCTGCTCTTTCAATAAAAGCAACTACTTTATCAAATACATCTTTAAAAACATATTTAAAACTAGGAAGTTTATATAAAGGAAGTTCACTAATATATAAATCACTAGTATCAACAAATACAAATTTAGAAAGTATAAGTGCTGATATAATAATTATAAAAATAGCCAAGAAATAAAAGGATGCCGCTACAATACCAGAATAATCTTTAAAAAAGTAAGTTGAAAACATTGCAATTATTGGTAATTTTGCACTACAAGGAATAAAAGGTGTAAGTATTGCAGTCATTTCTCTTTCATCATCATTTTCTATAATTCTACTTCCCATAATACCAGGAACAGAACAACCTGATCCCACTATAAAAGGAATTAGACTTTTACCACTAAGACCAACACGTCTAAATATTTTATCTAAAAGAAAAGCAATTCTAGACATATATCCAGTAACCTCAAGTAATGAAATACAAATAAATAAAATAATAAGTTGAAGTAAAAAACCTAATACAGATCCTACTCCTGCAATTATACCATCAACAATTAAACTATTTAACACTTCACTTGTTCCAATATCTTTTAAGAAGCCACTAACAAAAGAAGAAAAAGTATCAACTAAAGAAGCTATCATCTCAGAACTACTTCTACCTACTACTCCAACTGATAAAAAGTATACTAAAAACATAATAATAGCAAATATAGGAAAAGCTAAATATTTATTTAAAAATATTTTATCTAACTTCTCTGATATATTATTATTTTGTTTTTTTAAAGTTAAACACTTATCTAATACTTTTTCTATAAACTCATATCTTTCAGTTGCAACCACTTCTTCTAAATCAGTATCATATTTTTTACTACACATCGAAATTCTTTTTACATATATATCTTTATTATATTTTTTAAACCTTTTATCACCTTCAATTAATTTAACTTTAACAAATCTTTTATGTACACTATCTACATCTATCAAAGATATTAACTCTTCTATATTTTTATCATATATTCTCTTTATAATTTTCTTATTATCATTATCTATCTCTTTAATAAGTCTATCTATACCAATCTCTTTTAAAGCAGATATTGATACTATTTTAACACCAAGTTCTTTTTGTAATTTTTCTATATCTATTTTAATACCCCTAGAATCTAATATATCTGCCATATTGAGTGCTACTATTATATTTGTATCTAACTCCATTAGTTGTGTTGTTAAATACAAACTTCTCTCTATATTAGTAGCATCCACTATATTTATAATAACATCAGGCATCTCTTCAAATATATATTTTCTAGCAATCTCTTCTTCTTTAGAATAAGGACTAAGTGAATATATACCAGGTAAATCTATAATTTTATTCTTTGTACCCCTAATAGTACCTTCTTTTTTCTCTATAGTAACTCCAGGCCAATTACCTACTTTAGCATTCATTCCAGTTAAAAGATTAAACAGTGTAGTCTTACCACTATTTTGATTTCCAACTAAAGCAATCTTCATGAATACACCTTTTCTACTTCTATATTTTTAAGATCTTTTCTACTAACACATAATTCATATCCTCTAAGTTCTATATTAACTGGATCTAAAGTGGGTGCTACTCTTTTTACTTTAACTATAACTCCACGAGTAAGTCCCATATCAAGTAAATGTCTTCTAGTCTTTTTATTAGTAATATCTAATTTTATAACTTTTGCTACATCTCCTACTTTAAGTTCTGCTAAATTCATAATTCCTCCTTTATTTAAATAATATTATCTAAATATCAAAATTATTATATACAAAATAAAACAATAGTCTCCTATTGTCTATTAACTAAGGCATAAAATCTGCATTTTTAACACTACTTCTTACATCAGATTTAACATTCTTCCAATCATTAGAAGAACAACTAGTAGTACCAATACAAATCACACACAATAAAACTATTATTAATATTTTTTTCTTCATATAATAAGCACTCCTATCTTACAATATAATTTTACTAAATTTGAAAAAAAATATCAATAAAAAAGACAGATAATATCTGCCTTAATATACAAATGGTAGCGCGAGAGGGGATTGAACCCCCGACCTTTCGGGTATGAACCGAACGCTCTAGCCAGCTGAGCTACCGCGCCATCAAACTTAAACAATATTATGATAACATATTTATTTTTATTTTACAACTTTTTTTCTAAATTTATTCACATACCTTTTTACAATGTAAAATTTTACTAAAAAAAGAGATATAATTATCTCTATATTTTTTTATATAAACACTTTATTTTTTTAAATCATCCTTCATAACTTGATCTATAAGTTTATCATCTTCCATAAACACAACACTAGAAACATCATAATTATCAAATACAGAATATGCAAGAGAATACTTTACTTCTTCTAATATTTTATCATCACTTGATGATAGTAAATTAGTAAAATTCAAAAACATAATATTTTCTTTTTCAGAAAAAGAAGAAAGTTTAACATTACTATTTAGAAAACTCATCAAATTAGCTTCATATATAAAACTAGTAGTTAACTCTTCAACTATTATATTAATCTTATCTCTATCATCATTTAAATACTTAGTAACAGGAACATAATAAATATTATTATCTATATTTTCTAAATAATAAATAACTACTTTCTGTATATTATTTCTAGAAGTAATATTAACCCTTTCATTAATTCCAATATTTTTATCTAATACTAAAGGATAATTATCTAAACTTTTACCTTCAATACTAATTTTAACTCCATCTACTTTATCAAGTTCTACAACACTATATACAATAGATGAAACCATAGACTTCATTTTTTCTTTATCTACATTTAAAAAATCAGAAGAAAAATCAATACTTACTATATTGTCATTTATTTTTACATCATTAACTACAACAGAATTAGGAATAGTTGCATATAAACCATTTAAAAAATTAGAATTATCTTTTTCAATTAGATTATCAAGTAATATTCTAACCTTTTCAACTAAATCATTACTATCTAAAAAAATCTTACTTTTAACTAGATAATTATCTTCATTAAGTAAATATATAGTATCAGTACCAAGCCCTGTTAAATATTCTACTTCTAAACTTGTATTTATTGCTTTATCATTAAATTTTACAGGAAAAACAGAAACAACTAAAACAATAAAAGCAGTAAGTGTTGTTATAAATATCTTTTTTAAGGCTTTTCTTCTTAACATATAATCACCTATCTTAATATATGAAAAAACGTACTAAAAAAGTACGTCTTTTATAGGCTAATTTCTTTTAATTTTAAAAGTTCTACAACAGCACTAGCACGACCTTTTACACCAAGTTTTTGCATTGAATTAGAAATATGATTTCTTACAGTTTTTTCACTAATATTTAATTCACTTGCTATGTCTTTTGTAGTTTTATTTGCAACGAGCAATTCAAAAACTTGCCTTTCTCTTTTTGTAAGTATTCCTTTTGCCATACAATACTCTCCTTTTGTCTTAACCTAAAGTATTGTATGAGAAAAAAACTTATTGGTGTAGGCATCTATTGAAATTTAACAGTAATATACATCTTTTCTTTATATTCTTCTTGTATTGCTCGCATGATATTATTAGCAAGTGTATTATCATGCTTTTTACTAGTTGCAACTACTGTAACTTCATTATTGTCTATCTTTATAAAACTATTAACTTTTAAATTTTTCTTTATCTTTTTTTCTAAACTTTCTTCCTTACCCTGTAACTCATTTAAATATTTTAACTGTTCATAAGCATTATTTTTCTCTTCAGTACTAACTTCTTCACTAGTAAGCTGTTTTTGTAAATCTGCCATAACCTCTTCTCTTTCTTCCTCTAGACTAACTCTCATAGCAGTAAGTAAATCAGTTTCTTTAACAGTCTGTTTTACTTTTTCTTTTTTAGTTTTCTTAGTAGATGTAACAGTCTTATTTACAGAATCTAAAAGTAAATCATTAGGCATTGTAATATAGTATACACTAAGTACCAATATCAAACTAAACAACGTTAAAAACCACAAATTTTGTTTTTTTATCATACGAGACCTCCTCATGTCTAATATACTATATGAAAAAGATTAAATAATAGAACAAAAAAAGATAATCAAATTTGATTATCCATTTTCAGAGAATTGTTTATAATAATTATCTTTATCATAACTTGCATTATATCCACATCCTCCACCTTTTCCATACGAACCAAATGCCCTTTCATTACCAGCATTATCAGACACGTTAAAGCCAGCACAATAATAATAACAACCTTCAACTTCTTGACCAGATAAACCATACGCATTATAAGTACTATAACTCATAGGTTCATCAAAAGTTACATATTCACTTAGTGGATAATTATAACTAGTATCATATGGATTACTACTGCCCATATATCGTAAAACTGATCTAGAACCCGGAGAGATATCATCAGAGTAAAGAGGATTACCATTTCCAGGCGTTCCACTAATTTTAACCCAGAATTGAGGAGAAAAGTGATAAGCTCTCTTTCCTACCCCACTTAAATTATCTGAAACAGTAACATTATAATTTATTCTAAATGTAGGGAATTCTTGATGGAACTCATGAAATCCATAATCACATCTATCATCTCTTACTTTTCCACCTTGAACATGTAACCAATGAATTGTATCATATTCAAAACTATTTACAACAGGTGGAGTTCTATCAATTCTTACCGCAGGCAATTGACAAGTAACACAAACACCATCATCTGCACAAGCTTTATATGTGGAACTAGGGAAACTACCTTCAGTATTATAATAAAATGTAAATGAACTTCCATATGTTCCACTCGAAAGAAATCTAGATACACGAGAATCCAATCCACTAATTCGAACGTTTTTAGAAAAACTAATTGAAAGAGATTGATATTGATTAGTCCATAATCCTGCACTAGCACCAGAAAAACTTCTAGTTGGACAACTAAGTTTACCAAGAACTTTTTGAGCAGGTTTATTACAAGGAGTCTTATTACCAGCATTATCTTCTACTGTAATAGAAGGTGCTTCTGAAGTAGCAGAATTTCTATTATCTACACTATAAGAAGATTGTTTACATCCAGAATTATCACCCTGATTAACAGTATCAGTACAACTTGCAGTAGCACCCACTTCAAAATGATCAATGTATTCATTTTGAACTAAATTACCTAACACATCCCTATATGAAGAAGTACCAGATACTGGCTTACTAGTTTTAGCTTTATAATTAACACATTGTGGTGCAACAGTATCTCTATACTTTTCGATATTAGTACATTTTTGAGTATTACCAGCATTATCTTTTATAACTATTTCTTTTTCAAATTTACCATCAGTTGGAGTATTCTGGAATCTACTTTGAGTACATTGTGATAAATTAGATTGATCATTACAATTAACCCAAGCAGTATTAGTAGGACTCCATTTACCATTATATTTAGATGTAGTACCACAAGTAGGTTTCGTATTATCAATATATTTATCAGCTACTCCACATTTTGTTACATTACCAGCATTATCTTCCATAGTAAATTGAGTAGTAGCACCTTCAGTATCATCTTCTAATCTATTCACTTTACAACCAGATAATTTCTTACCTTCAAAATCTAGTGGATCATCACATGTAGCCCAAGCAACCCTTTTTGGAGAACTAACAACATTTGACCACCATTTAGCATTATATTTTGATGTAGTACAAACTGGTGCAGTAATATCTTTCTTCTTAAGGAAAGTACACGTTGTCTTATTACCAACTTTATCTTCTATAACAATATTAGCATATTCTCCTTCTTTATCATCTTTATATTGCTTTTCTCTACAACCAGATTGTAACTCACTTTCTTTACCATTAGATACATCCTTATCATTACAATCAGTAGTAACAAAAAAGTTACGATTATTATTCCAAGTTTTATTAACAGTTTGATTTTCACATTTAGGTGGAACATTATCCATCCAATAATTACCTAGATTACATGGTTCCTTCTCACCTAAATCATTATATATAGTAACAATAAGATCTCTTTTCAAAGCATTTGTATCATCTTTAAAAGTCTTACTATTACTTCCAGTTAAACCACTAAATTTCTTATCACCATATGCAATATCATATTTAGTAATAAAATATTTTTCATCATTATCAGCCTTTATAGAAACAGTAATATCTAAAGAACCTTTAAACCATTGTTGAGCAACATGATTAACAGTATATTTTAATCCTTCACAAGATGGCTCTGGAGAATCAAGTTTTGTATCATCATCACTAAGTTGATCTCTACTATCCGCAACTGTATTAGCACTACGTCCTATAACATAATATGAACCTGAACCAGCATCTAAAGGAATAGTAACACATGGATTATCAGTTTTTAAATTACCCTTTTTAGTTTTTATTTCTGTAAATGATGTCTCTTTTCTCTTCTTAAAATATAACTCATAAGTATAATCTGTTCTACCTGAAATACACATTTTTATACTCTTACTAGTTCTCTTAGTACTATTTTTAGAACCAATTATCTTATCCTCAACAGTTTCAAATCTAATCACTGGATTCTTATTTTTTGATTTTGACTCATTTTCTACTGCTGGCATTTTAGGATCTGGACAATCAAGAACTAAAGTATAACTATAATCTTTAGCATTTTCTTTTGAAACAGTAACTACACTATTTTTAAAATCACAATTTTTTCCATCAGCATCTTTAATATCATCAATATATTTTTCATCTATTAATTTTTGTAATTTAACAGAAGTATCATCATCTATATCAATAGGTAATTCACTCTTGTTATCTGAATAATATTCTTTAGCTGCAGAAATAATCATTTCTCTTAAATTTTTATAATATTTATCTCTACCAGATCTCATTACAGATTGCACTCCAACAATTGCAATTGAAGAAAGAATACCTAAGACTGCAATAGCAACCAATACTTCGACTAAAGTAAACCCTTTTTTTTCTCTCACTATTTTCACTATATCACCTACTTTATCATTAACAGTATAACACATAATTCTATTTTATAAAATAGTGAAAATATTTTTATTATTGTTTTTTTACATTTTCTATGATAGTATTATCATAGAAAAAGAATAGGAGAATATATAATGAAAGAAAAAAAGAATAAAAAAACTAAATTAAACAAATTATTAATAATTATAGGAATTATTGCTATTATACTAATATTTTCCGTAACATTATACCTTCTACAGTTAAGGAAAAATATAGAAGAAACAAAAATTAAAAAAGAAGTAACTAATGATGCCATCAAAAAAATAGCAAAGAAAACTAATGAAAAAGATATAGAAGAAAATATTGATCTTGATAAAATAACTAAGGATGGAAAAAATTATAAAGTAACTTTTTTCTATGCTGGAGCACAGTTTGAATATGTAATAGATGCTAATAGTAAAAAAATTATAAGTAATACTCTAGAAGACTATGAAGGAAGTCTTGAATTAGTCCAATCAAATTACATTTCTATAGAAGAGGCCAAAAAATTAGTTATAGAAGATATTAATCCAGAAGATGAAAGTAAATTAAAATTTAAAAGTCAAAAAACAAAAAAAGCTCTTGAACAAATATTATATTTCTTCAATATAGAAGATGATAATTATAAATATACTTATGTAGTTGATGGTATAGCTAAAAAAGTTCTACCTCAATTCTCAATAAGAAAAAATAAACAAACAAAATAAAACCCTATTTCTTTTCAGAAACAAGGCTTTTATTACATAATACTACACTTTCTTATTTCTTCTTTGGTGTTGTTTTTCTAGTAGTTGTCTTTTTAGTAGTACTTGTTTTTTTAACAGGTGCTTTTTTTGTTGCACTTTTCTTTGGTGTTGACTTCTTAGCAGTAGTTTTATTTGCTGCTGCTTTTTTAGTAGTTGTTTTACTTGTAGTCTTCTTTGCAACTGTCTTTTTAGCTTCTACTTTTTTAGTATTACTAGTTTTACTTTCAGATTTTACTGATGTAACACTATCATTTGAAGTATCCATTGAAAAAAGAATATCTCCAAAAGGTCTTTTACCTTCATACTTACTACTATCACAACCAATAATCATATTAAAAATTGGTGATAATAAGAAAAGACCTAGACCAATTCCATCAGATTTCCCAAAACTTCTAGCAGTACTTATTGCAAGAATCACTGAAAAATATACACAAACAATATTAGTAATAATTCCTAGTGGTCTTATAAAGCTAGATAAAAGATATCCAATAAAAATAATAAATATCCAATATGCACTTATTCCAGTAATCTTACATTGAGTATATGTATTATAAATAGGAATAATTGCTTTCCAGCCTTCTTCTCCTGCTTTATCAAACATTTTCCATCTTCCGACTACTTTTAACACTAAAAAAATTAAAGCCATAGCAAATATAAAAACTAAAAACATACCCATTATAGCAAACATAGTGTAAATAACTTCTTCATTACTAGAAAAATATTGATTCCAATCTGTAGTAGACATACTATCCTTCCTCCTTCTAAATATATTATACAACATAAAAATAATAATTAATAAATAAACATAACTAAAATATGTAAATTTTTACAAAAAAAAGAGCAACTATGCTCTAGAAACATATTTACCATCTTTTGTAGAAATTACAACTTCTTCTCCTTCTGCAACAAAGATAGGAACTTTAATAGTATATCCAGTTTCAAGTTCTGCATCTTTCATTGCACCACTTGTAGTATTACCCTTAACAGCCTCTTCACTTTTTACTATTTTCATTGTAATTTTATCAGGAAGATTCAAACCTAAAAGTTCTCCTTCAAAGAAAACAACTTCTACTTCTAAATTTTCCTTTAAATACTTAATACTATCTTCAATCATATCACGTTTAAGTTCAACTTGTTCATATGTATTCATATCCATAAAATAATAAATATCATTCATAGAATATAAAAATTGCATTGATTTTTTATCAATATGAGCAGTTCCAACTTTAACTCCAGCATTAAATGTCTTATCTATTGTTGCACCTGTTCTTAAATTTTTAAGTTTAGTTCTAACAAAAGCAGGACCTTTACCAGGTTTAACATGTTGAAATTCTAATATAGTATAAATATTATTATCTACTTCGATAGTCATACCGTTTTTAAAATCATTTGTACTAATCATTTTCTCACCTCTAAACTATTATTTTTTCTCTACATGTACTGTATGTTTTCTACATCTAGGACAATACTTAGAAATCTCTAAACGACTAGTTGTATTTTTTATATTTTTTTCTACACGGTAATTTTCTTCTCCACATTCCTTACATTTTAATGTTTTATATTGTCTATTTTCAGCTTTTGCCATAAACTTCCCTCCTTACGTCTTACAATATTATAACAGAAAACTATTAAAACTCAAAGTTTTTTTTAGATTTTTCTCACTCAATCCTGTAAGTATTATCAAAAAATATCTTTATTACACCGATAAACAATAACCAATTAGATTCTATATAACCTTCCATACAAATTATATAGTTCTTTTATAACCCTTTTAAAAGTATTAATATTTTAATTTTTTTAATTTGCTAACATAGCAATATAGATAACTTATACATTAAGGATACATTTCAAAATATCTATCAGTAACTGCTTTTGTAATTCTTCTAGTAACAAACGAAGAAAAATCACTTGATCCATTTGGATAAGATGAATCAGGAGAAGTTACAGTAATAGAGATTCTTGGATTATTAGTTGGAGCATAACCGATAAATGCTGTAGAAATAGTCTCCGTATCAATAACTCCGTCATCATCTGTATCTA
The DNA here is from genome assembly GCA_947623665.1 of uncultured Bacilli bacterium. GTDB lineage: Bacteria > Bacillota_I > Bacilli_A > RF39 > UBA660 > CANRDQ01. The sequence goes on along the minus strand of CANQHJ010000015.1, from coordinate 4,301 downwards.
AGAAACTCTGAGAAGTACCAGTCTTACCTGACCCCTGATACTCTGGACTAATATATCCCTTACCATATCCACCAGCAGAATTTACAACTGCATAAAATCCTTCTTTAACACGAGATAAGTATTCAGGCTTTGTATCAATAGTATTATAAACTTTAGGTTCAAAAGAATATATAACCTTACCTAATTTATCAGTATTACTACTCTCATGAACCTCTTTCAAAAGATGAGGTTCTAATCGTTTTCCACCATTTGCAATCGTTGTTACATACTGTGAAAGTTGAAGTGTTGTATAAGTTTCATATTGTCCCATAACAAAGTCAAGTAAGTTTCCACCTTGAGTATCACGACTAGAATACCCCAAACTCTCAACTGGTAAATCGATACCTGTTTTAACACCTAGTCCAAAAGAATGATACATACTTCTATAAGTATCAAAAGCTTGTTGATTCAAAGGAAAAGGCGTATCATAATAATATTTTACCCCTGCAACCCTCATTGCAATTTTAAATTGATAAACGTTACTACTTCGAGCAAGTGCATCTATATCATTAATTCTACCTAAAGTTTGAGAAGAACATTTAGGAGGAGCACCAGCAACCTTAATACATTCATCAATCATATACTCACCTATTTGAACATTACCAGTATTATATCCAACAAGCATAGAAGCACCCTTAACAACAGATCCTGGAGTAACAGGAGAAGTTAATATTGCAGGCGTATAATCCTTAACCTCATACCCATTATCTCCCCTTACAACTTGCTTTCCTGCCATAGCTAAAATCTCTCCAGTATTAGGTTCTTGTAATACTACAAAGCTATGATTATAAAAACCAGTATTAGCCTCACCTTTAGTATTAAGAACTTCTCTTGATAATATATCTTCTACTTCCCTTTGCAAATCTATATCAATAGATAATACTATATCATTACCTCTTTTACCACTCTTAGTAAGTTTTAACTCATGACTATTAAGAACTTGATATTCTTCTTTTTCTCCTTTTAAATAATCTTCATATTGTTTTTCTATATAACTAATACCTACTCTATCATTCAAAGAATATCCTTTCTTTAAATATTCTTCTTTATCCTCAGCAGGTATTCCAGAATTAGGAGAAGATACATTACCAAGTATAGTTCTAAATACATCTCCATAAGGATATACTCTAACCCAATCAAGTTTAGTATTAAAACCTCTAAGCTCACTATTATGCTCAGCAATATAAGCATACTCTTCATCACTAACATCATCATACTTTATAATTTTCTCATCATAAGTATAACCTTTATTCATCAAATAATATAAATAAGCAGCCTTATTATCTTCATCACTAAATTTATTAAGTTCTTTATCACTAATACGAGATATTTTTAAATTTTCTATATCAGTAGGACTAAGTTTTCTCTCTTCTTCTTTTTCATATTCACTTTTTTTAATCAACTTTTTTGCTTTATCCGAATATTTAGCAAGCCAAAACTCTTTTTTATTTCTAATACTAAGTTTAGAAAAATCAAGATTAATATGACTACTTACTTTATAAGCAAGTTTTACTTCTTCTTCTGTTGTAAGAGATTTATCTTTTTTAAAAACAATAGTCTTAACTGCATTATTATCAACTAAAACTTTACCATTACGATCAAGTATTCTTCCACGAGGTGAACTACTTCCCTTTACTATATCATAATTAAGTTGTTCCAACTCTTCTGCAAACACTTTTTCTTCTATAAGCATAACAAAATATAATTTAAAAAATAAAATTCCAAAAAGAAGGATGCAAATACCAGTAAAAAAAATAAGACGATTATTTTCAACTTTTAAAATATTTAATTTACGTTTTGTATTTTTCTTATTATTAATTGTCTTTTTCTTACGTTTCATGAAAATTCCTTCTTTCTAACTATAGTTTATCACATTTTTAAAAAAGTATTTCATATAAATTAATTGGAGGTAATAAAATGTATGAAAATATAATAAGAAATTATGTATCTAAACTTACATTAGATGATGTAAAAAAATACGCATCTATAAAAAATATTAACGCAAATGAGAAAGAAATGCAAATAGTTTATGATTTTATAAAAAATCATTATGATAAACTCTTATCACAAGATATGTCATTTATCGAAAACAATTTAAAAAATAAATTAAATCCTAGTTTATATAATACTCTATTAAATTTATACAATGAAGAGAAAAAGAAGTATTTATAATTACTCCTTAGTTATCTTATCTTTTAAATCTTTATCAAACTTTTTGTTTTTAATCATTTCTATTTCTTCTTTATATGGAGGATATAATCTATCAATATAAGGTGTTTCTAATATTTTAGGAATATCCTTAAGTCTATCATTATAAATTATTTTAATAAGCCTATCAAATCCAATATAACCAAATCCTATGTTTTCATGTCTATCTTTATGAGCACCTTTTTCATTTTTACTATCATTAATATGTATACAATGTAAATATTTTATACCTACAATTTTATCAAAATCATCAAGTAATTTATCAAAATCTTCTAAATCATATCCTGCATCATTCATATGACACGTATCCATACAAACACCTATATGAGTCTTATCAGTAAGTAAAGAGATAATAGATGCTATTTCTTCAAAAGAAGAACCTACTTCTGTTCCTTTACCAGCCATAGTCTCAAGCAATATAGTAACAGAACTATCAACTAAAACTTCATTTAAGGCATTAGCAATATTTTTAATACCCTCATCTATTCCACATCCAACATGACTTCCAGGATGAAGTACTAAATATTTAACCTCTAACTCTTCACATCTTTTAATCTCTTGTTTTAAAAAAGATATTGCAAACTTATATTTATCTGAATCTTTATTATTAGCAAGATTAATAATATAAGGAGCATGAACAATTATCTTATCAAATGGAAGACCTTTCTCTTCCATTTCTTTTTTTACCATCAAAACTTTATCTTTATTAATTTCACTACGTCTAGTATTTTGAGGAGCACCAGTATAAAACATAAAAGTAGTTTCTCCATAACTCATAGCTTCCATAAAACTTCCATAAATTTGATTATCTTTATCAAAAGATACATGACTTCCAATAAGTAACATAATAACCTCCATCATATAACACATATAAATATATCATTTTTTTATTTTTTTGTCTATTTAGAATTGACGTATAAAAAATTTGATGTTAAATATAAACTGTTTCATATAAATTAAGATGAGAATACTTATGGCAAATAAATATTACATTGAAGGAAGTATAGATTTAGAATATTATAGAAAAATAATTTAAAAATAAAAAAGAAGGTTTTATCCCAAATGAAGAATATAATTGTTATATAGTAGAAGATTATGGTGTTTTTATGGCAAATACTAATGACACAGAAGATATTAATAATAGTTATTATAATGATTATAAAGATGATGGATATGAATTAGTTTTAGTGCTTTCTAATAATGATGATTATAAATATGGCATATTCTGTAAAAACTATGAAAAAATCACTATGGTAGAAAAAGATGATTCTATAGACTTTGACAAACTAATAAAAAATATAAATGTTAATGAAATAATAGATAAAATAGTTGGACAAGATGATGCTATTAATACAATAGTATCTAATACATATGCTAATCAATTAATTATTAATACTAACAACCCAGACTTAATACAAACAGAAAAAGTATCTATCTTAGTAGATGGACCTACTGGTACAAGAAAGACTGCAATCATGAAAGAAATTGCTAAAGAATATATCAAAGATTTTATAAAAGATGCAAAAAAAGAAATAGAGAAAGAACTAAAAGATTTAAACAAAGAAAAAATATTAAAAAAGCAAAAGATAAAGCAACTAATGAATTCAAAGTAAAAACAGTAAAAGTATTAAAAGAAATTATTGATAAATTAGAAACATAATAGTTATGCTTCTTTTAAAATATAAGAGGTGAAAAAATGAATTATGAATACAATGGACATTTAACAGAAGAAGAAAGAAAAAATAAAGTATCAAAAGAAATAACTTCCTATTACAAAGAGATAAATGAAACAGAAGAAAACCTAATTGCATCACTAGAGAGTCTGTAAAAAAATCTGTGTAAAATAAAAATCTTTCCATGATAAAATAAAAGAAATGGAGAGATTTTAAAATGAAAGAAAAAAGTAAAGGAAAAAAGATATTAGAAATAATACAGGAAAATTATCAAATAGAAAGTGCCCAAGACTTATCAAGTGCTATAAAAGATTTATTTAAGGATTCTCTACAGGAAATGATGAATGCAGAGTTTGATAGTAGTATGGGATATAAAAAATA
>CANQHJ010000014.1 GCA_947623665.1 uncultured Bacilli bacterium | reverse complement strand
TAAAGTCTTGCCCTTGACAGATTCTAAGACTAACTGCACTATATAAAAATAGTGGGAACTTACAATTTTATTTAATGTAGAAAAATAAATTCTTGATAGTTTAAAAAAAATCTGTTATAATACATTCGAGTATTTTAAATACTCCTTGCCTAATTTATAGGCCTTATGTCCAAAAGGAGGTGTAATAATGAGAAAATATGAATTAATGTTTATCGTTAGAACTGATATTGAAGATGGTGAAGTTAAGAGTGTTGTTGATTCTCTTAAGAAACTTCTTCAAGATAAGAAAGCTAAAATTTTAGAAGAAAAAGATATGGGTCAAAAAGAATTAGCTTATGAAATTAAAAAACATAAGACTGGTTATTATTTCTTAATTACAGTTGAAGCCGATAACGATGCTATTGAAGAATTTGAAAGAGTAGTATTAATTAATGAAAATATTTTACGTCATATTGTTGTAAAAGTAGAAGATTAGAGAGGTTATTATGAATAAAGTTTTTTTAATAGGTAGACTTACTAGAGATCCAGAATTGAGATATACTTCTAGTAATATTGCAGTTGCTACTTTCTCATTAGCAGTTAATAGAAATTTTACTAATAACTCTGGTGAGAGAGATGCAGATTTTATTAATATAGTTGTTTGGAGAAAACAAGCAGAAAATGTAAAAAATTATTTATCTCAAGGAAGTCAAGTTGCAATTGATGGACGTATTCAAAGTAGAAGTTATGATGGAGAAGATGGTAAAAAACGTTATATTACTGAAGTAATTGCAGATAATGTTGAGTTTTTAGGTACTAAAAAGAGTAATCAAGGTGGCTCAAATGCTTCATCAGCATCTACTAATCAAGAAGTAACTCCATATGATTTCCCTGATGCAAAACCAGAGACTACAGATGTAGATAATAATCCTTTCGCAGATTTTGGTGATAGTGTAGAAATAAGTGATGATGAATTACCTTTCTAGTTATTCCAAAGTATTAAGGTTAAAAAAATTATAAAGGAGGAGAATTATGGCAGATTTTTATCGTAGAAAGAAAAAAGTATGTATGATGTGTACTAAAAAAGCTGTTGTTGATTATAAAGATGTAGATACTTTAAAAAGATATATAAATGAAAAAGGTAAAATTTTACCAAGACGTGTTACTGGAAATTGTGCTCGTCATCAAAGATTTATTGCAACTCAAATTAAAAGAGCACGTGCAATTGGATTACTTCCATACACAAAATAAGATATAAAGAGTGGATTTTATTCATTCTTTTTCTTTTTCTTCAATTGATATTAGTAGTATTTTATTATATAATAAAAAAGAGATTGAAAGGGATGAGGAAATGAGTATTTTAGACAAAAGAAAGAATTTAATAAAGCAAATTAAAAAATCTAAAAAAGTATTTTTAATGGCACATAAAAATCTTGATTTAGATGCTTTAGGTGCATGTATTGGAATGTCATTAATAGTTAGTCATTTTAATAAAGAATCTTATATTGTTATTGATGATAAAAATCATGAGTTGGGTGTTAAAAAAATACTTACAGAACTTGAGGGATGTTTTAATTTTATTAAAAGTTGTGATGTAGAAGATAATTTATGCTCTTTTCCTAAAAAAAATTTGCTTATAATTTTAGATACTAATAAAAAAGAACTTGTTCAAAATCTTGATTTATTATCTAAAATATCTAGAAAAGTTATAATTGATCATCATGAATATGAAAAAAAATCTATACATGATGGATTGATTATTGTAGATAATAATGTTTCTTCTACATGTGAAATGATTACTTCTTTAGTAGAAAATATGAAAATTGATATTGATTCTTATTATGCTACTTTACTTCTTTCTGGTATTGTACTTGATACTAATAATTTTACTTTAAAGACAAATGAAGAAACTTATTATAGTGCTTATTTTCTTTCTTGTCTTGGTGCTAGTACTAAAAAAGTTCAATATTTGTTGAAACAAGATTTGAAAGAATATATTGAACGCCAAAAATTAACTACTGATATTACTATAATAGATAATATTGCAATAGCTAAGGGTACTAATTATGCCAAATATAGAAGAGAAGATTTAGCAAAAGTTGCAGATATTTTACTTTTTTTTAATGGAGTGGAAGCATCTTTTGTTATTGGAAAGCTTACTGATAAAGTAGTTGGAATAAGTTCTAGAAGTATGGGAAACTATGATATTGGTGTTATTTTAAAATCTTTTAATGGAGGAGGGGACCAGTATAATGGTGCTGCTCGTATTGAAGGAGAAACTATAGGTAATATAAATCAAAAATTAATAAAATTAATAAAGGAACAAGATAAGGAGGACTAATGCAAGTAATATTATTAAAAGATGTAAGAAAAGTTGGAAAAAAAGGGGAAGTAAAGACTGTAAAAGATGGCTATGGACAAAATTATCTTATTAAAAATGGTTTGGCTAAACCTGCTAATAATAAAAATTTGAACGAATTGAAACTTCAAAAAGTAAGAGAGGCTAAATTAGATAAAGAAAATAAGAATAAAGCACTTGAAAATAAAAAGAAAATGGAGAATTCTAAATTAAAGTTTATTGTAAAAACAGGTGCTAATGATAAAATGTTTGGTAGTATTTCTACAAAGCAAATAAAAGAAAAACTAGAAGAAGTTGGTTTTAATATCGATAAAAATAAAATAGAATTGGATCATCCTATAACTTCTTTAGGCTTTCATGATGTTATTATACATCTTTATACAGGAGTGGATGCAAAAATAAAAATAGAAATAGCAAAGTAGGTGATAAAAATGCCAGGAAGAGTAATGCCTAATAATCTTGAGGCTGAGCAATCTGTTTTAGGTGCATGTTTTTTGAGTAAACAAGCATTGCAAAAGGCTTGTGATATATTAAATCCTGAATATTTTTATGATGAAAGAAATGGAAAAGTTTTTTCAGCTATGCAGGATTTAGTAAATGAAAAAGTGCCTATTGATTTAACAACTATTACTGGAAAACTTAAAAAAGATAATAAATTGAGTGAAGTTGGTGGAGTGGAATATTTAACTGAACTTGTTAATTTTGTTCCTACTGCTTCTAATATAGATTATTATATAAATAATGTTGAAGAATCTTTTGTAGTTAGAAATTTGATTCAGACAGCTACAGATATTGCAACAAGTGGTTATCAAAATGATGATGATGTTAATACATTACTTGATGAAGCAGAAAGAAAAATTTTAAGTATAAAGAAACGCCAAAGTGGTGAATTTCGTTCAATAAAGGAAGTGTTAAGTAAGACACAAGCTAATTTGGAAAAACTGTATGAGTCAAAAGGAGAAATAACTGGTCTTGCTAGTGGATTTTATGAAATTGATAAATTAACTAGTGGATTTCATGAAAATGAATTTATAATAATTGCGGCACGTCCTGCAATGGGAAAAACAGCTTTTGCTCTTAATTTAGCAACTAATATTGCCACTTCGACAAATAAAGCAGTAGCACTTTTTAACTTGGAAATGGATGCAGAACAACTTGCTACTAGAATGCTTTCATCCCTTGGACAAGTTGAAGGTCATAAACTTCGTACTGGTAAACTTTTAAATGATGATTGGAATAGAATATATGAGGCTATATCCCAGATTGAAAATACTAATATTTTTATAGATGATAATGTTGGTAATCTTACTGTTGGTGAGATAAAGGCTAAATGTAGAAGACTTGCTAATAGTGATGAAGGCTTGGGAATTGTTATAATTGATTATTTACAACTTCTTTCTGGTGGTAAAAATTATGGTAGTAACCGTCAACAAGAAGTATCAGATATTTCTAGAAGTTTAAAGACTCTTGCTATGGAGTTGCATGTTCCAATTATTGCTTTAGCTCAACTTTCTCGTGCAGTAGAGGGAAGAGAAGATAAAAGACCTCTTATGAGTGATTTACGTGAATCTGGTTCAATAGAACAAGATGCTGATATAGTATCTTTCTTGTATAGAGAGGATTATTATAATAAAGAGAAAAGACGTGAAGATGATATTAGTATTAGTGAATTTATTATAGGAAAACATCGTAATGGAACAACAGCAACAGTAGAGTTATTATTTAAAAAGAATACGTCTACATTTTTAAATATGAGAAAAGAATATCATAAGGAGGAAGAGTGATGAAAAAGAGAAGTTTAGTTTTCGTCGTATTGTTGTTGGCTTGTTTTATTACTACGGGTTTTAAAAAACTTTCTAGTGAGCCACAGACTGTATATAGAATATATTTAGAAGGTAAATCTTTAGGTATTATTAAGTCAGATAAAGAATTAGAAAGTTATATTGATAAAAAACAGCAACATTTAAAAAAGAAATATGATGTTGATAAAATATATGCTCCAGATACATTAGATGTTAAGAAGGAAATAACTTATAATGAGGATTTGTCTAGTGTAAAAGAAATATATGAAAAAATAGAGGATAAAGCACCTTTTACAATAGATGGTTATGCAATAAAAATTAAAGGTGTTAAGCAGAATGTAAATGAAGGTAAATCAAAGAAATCAAAAGATCAAATTATTTATGTTTTAGATAAGAAAGTATTTAAAGATGCTGTTGATAATACTGTAAAATCTTTTATAGATCAAGATAAGTATAAACAATATAAAGAGAATAATCAGCCTGAAATAAAAGATACAGGTTCTATTATTGAAAGTGTGTATATTCAAAATAATATTTCTATTAAGAAACAGAAAATACCTATAAATAAAAAAATATATATGGATACTGTTGCTTTAAGTAAATATTTATTATTTGGTACTACTAAAGAACAACAAAAATACACTGTACAAGATGGAGATACAATTAGTGATATATCTTTTAATAATAAAATATCAACAGAAGAGTTTTTAATTGCTAATGATTCTTTTAGAAACACTAATGCATTACTTTATCCTGGTGAAGAAGTTACTATTGGTATTTTAAATCCTCAATTTAATTTAGTAGAAGAAGATCATACTGTTGTAAAAGAAGAAAAGAATTTTGAGACTGAAACAACTTATGATAATAGTAAACCTATTGGTTCAGTTGATGTAACTCAAAAAGGTGTTAAAGGAGAGAATAGAGTTACTCAAAAAGTTCAAAAGATAAATGGAGAAATTGTAAATATAGTTCCCGTAACAACTGAAGTTATTACTGAACCAATTAAAGAGATAATTGTTAAAGGTGGTAAAGAAAGTAATTATACTGGTGGTGGATATGGTAGTGTAGTTGCTACTAGTGGACAATGGGGATGGCCTGCTTCTTGTTCATCAATATCTTCTGGATTTGGATATCGTTGGGGTAGTTTACATGATGGAATGGATATCAGAGGTTGTGGATATGGATCTAATATTTTTGCAGCTGGAGATGGTACAGTAGTTGAATCTGGAGTTGGATTTATTTGGGGTATTGGTGAGGGTGTTGTAATAAAGCATCCTAATGGATATTATACAATGTATGCACATATGTGCAGTGGATGTCGTCGTGTGGCAACTGGTGCACATGTTGTTAAAGGACAAGTAATAGGAGGAATGGGGCAAACTGGTAATGCCTATGGAGTTCATTTACACTTTTCATTATGGACTGGTTATCCTTATAGAGGTGGGCAACCTATTAACCCTATGAGTTTATATTAATATGAAATTTAGAACAATAGCAAGTGGTTCAAAGGGAAATTGTTCAATCATAATGAGTTCTAATACTAAACTTATTGTAGATTTGGGTATTTCTTATTTGAAATTAAGAAAAAATTTAGAAAAATTAGGTCTTGGAGTAGAAGATTTTGATGGTATTTTAATTACTCATTGTCATGATGATCATATTAGAGGATTAACATCTACTCTTAAAAAAAATAATATTTTTGTATATGCTCCTTATGATATGACAAAAGAGTTATGTCAAATTATTGATAAAGATAAAATCAGAATAATTGATGATTATTGTAATATAGGTGATATAGAAATTAGTTATTTTAACACTTCTCATGATGTTGATTGTTCTGTTGGATATGTGTTAGAATCTGATAATAAGTCTGTTGCATATATTACTGATACAGGATATATAAATAGAAAAAATTTTAGTAAAATTTATGGTAAAGATTTATATTTGATTGAAAGTAATCATGATGTAGAAATGTTAATGGAAGGTCCTTATCCACCTTATCTAAAGCAAAGAGTTATTTCAGATAGAGGGCATTTATCTAATGAAGATACAGCTAATTATTTGTCAAAACTAATTAGTGATAGAACTAAACATATTGTTTTAGCACATTTAAGTGAAAAAAATAATACAGAAGAAAAAGCATTGAATGCTACTGTATCAATGTTAGATGAAATTGATAGAACAGATATAGAAGTATTTATTTCAAGACAAGAAGAGGAAACTCCATTAATAGAGGTATAATAATGATAAGAATTATATGTGTTGGAAAAATTAAAGAAAAATATTTGAAAGATGCAATAGATGAATATTTAAAGAGACTTAGTAAATATGCAAAAGTAGAAATTATTGAGTTAAAAGATGAATCTAGGTTAAGTGAAAAAGAAATAATTCAAAAAGAATCTTCTAAGATAAAAAAATATATCAAAGAAAAAGACTATAATATTTCTTTAGCAATTGAAGGTGAAATGTTATCATCTGTTGACTTTTCAAAAAAAATAGATAATATATTTAATAATTATAGTGATATAAATTTTATAATTGGTGGTAGTTATGGACTTGATGAATCACTTAAAAATATGTGTGATTTGAAGTTGTCTTTTTCTAAGATGACTTATCCTCATCAATTATTTAGGGTGATTCTTTTAGAACAAATTTATAGAGCTTTTAAGATTATAAATAATGAAAGTTATCATAAATGATGGAGGTAGTATGATAGGAAATAGTTGGGATTATTATTTGGAAGATGAATATAATAAAGATTATTTTAAATCACTTCTTGATTATGTTACTTTTGAATATAAAAATAAAGTTGTTTATCCTAAAAAGAATGAAATATTTAATGCTTTTAGATATACAGATTTTGATAATGTTAAGGTTGTAATATTAGGACAAGATCCTTATCATGGACCTAATCAAGCTGAAGGACTTTCTTTTTCTGTTTCTAATAGTGTGAGTAAACCTCCATCACTTCAAAATATTTTTAAAGAATTAGAAAGTGATTTAGGTATACCTTTTCCTAAAAATAATTCTTTAAAACCTTGGGCAAGAGAAGGTGTTTTACTTTTAAATTCTGTACTTACAGTAGAAGAACATAATCCTACTTCTCATAAAGGTAGAGGATGGGAGATTTTTACAGATGAGGTAATAAAGATTATTAATGAAAAAAAGACTCCTGTTGTTTTTATACTTTGGGGAAGTTATGCTAGAAATAAAAGAGAGTTAATTACTAATAAAATTCATTATGTTATAGAATCTTCTCATCCATCTCCATATTCTGCAAATAATGGCTTTTTTGGAAGTAGACCATTTTCTTTAACAAATAAATTTTTAAAAGAAAATGGTATAGAAGAAATAAATTGGAATATAGACTAAAAAAGAAAGGAATTTCCTTTCTTTTCTTGTTATTTATTTTGTGCTTGTACTGCAGTTATTGCAACAACACCTACTATATCTTCTTTACTGCATCCTCTTGATAAATCATTAATTGGAGATGCTATACCTTGACATATTGGACCAAAGGCATCTGCTTTTGCAAGTCTTTGAACTAATTTATAACCGATATTTCCAGCATCTAAGTCTGGAAAAATTAATACATTAGCATTACCAGCAACTTTGCTATCTGGTGCTTTCATTCTAGCTACATCTTTTACTATGGCAGCATCAGTTTGTAATTCACCATCTATTTTATATTGAGGATATTTTTCATTTGCTATTTTTGTTGCTTCAATTACTTTAGTAACTTTCTCATGTTTAGCACTACCTTTTGTTGAATGAGAAAGTAGAGCAACTATAGGTTTTTTATCTACCAATTGTTTAAAACTTTCAGCAGAACTTGCTGCAATAGTTGCTAGTTGTTCTGAAGTTGGATTTTGAACAAGACCAGCATCTGCAAAAATAAAAATACCATTCTCACCATATTCACAATTTGGAACATCAAGTAAAAAGAATGCTGATACTATAGAAGTATTAGGTTTAGTTTTAATTATTTGTAAAGCAGGTCTTATAGTATCTGCAGTATAATGACAAGCACCTGATACTACACCATCTGCTTTATTTGTTTTTACTAACATACAAGCATAATACATATAATCTTCTAATATAAGTTTTTTAGCTTCTTCATAAGTTAAATTTTTATTTTTTCTTATGTTGACTAGTTCTTGTATTAGTTCTTCTGTTAAACTGCTTTTTTGAGGATTAATGATAGTTGCTTTAGAAATATCTAATCCAATAGATGATTCTTTTAAATCATCATCTGTTCCAATAATAATGATATTGGCTATTTTTTCTTTTAGAATTATTTCTGCTGCTTCTATTACTCTTCTATCATTTGATTCAGGTAATACGATTGTTTTTAAATTTTCTTTTGCTTTTTCTTTGATTTTTTCAATGAAATTCATGATTATCACCTTTCTATTTTTCTTTTAAAATTTCAAATTCTTCTCTTTTCTTATTTTCATAAAACTCTTTTCTTTTATATCCGAATAAAAGTCTAATAATGTTAGATGGAAAAGATTCTATTTTTTGATTAAATATAGTAGCATTATCATTATAATATTTAATAGAAGCATTTAACTCTACTTCATTATCATTAATTTTTTCTATTAATTTTTCTATTTCTTCATTATTTAAAAGTTTATCATTTTCATCTATTATTGAAATTAATTCTTCTTGAAAATCTGCAAGAGATTTTATATTATTTAGGTAATTATTATTTATTTCAAAATTTTCTATATCGTCTAAAAAGTTATTTTGATCTACTTCTTCTAAAATAAGAGGTTTTACTTTATTAAGATATTTTTTCTTTTTTTCTAATGCTTTTTTTATACTATTTTCTGCTTCATTTGTTTTTATAATATAAAAATTTATTTTTTTACGATATGAAGCAAGAAAAATTATTATTAGTATAATAAATAATAGTATAGTTCCTATTATAATAAACTTTATCATTATATACATCACCTTCTACGTTACAATTATAGCAAAATAATTGTTTTGATACAATATAAAACCTACTTAAAAAATTAAGTAGGATGTGTATTTTCTAGTTTTTCATCAAATACTGTATCTGTATCTTTAGGTTCAGTACCTTTTATGAAGTACATTAGTTTTTTCTTTTCACTTTGGTCGGTTGCTGGTCTACCTGAGATGGGTTCTACTAAAACTCCTGTAATATTATTTGGAGTTTCATACCAACTATCTTCTTTACCATTTTCATAATTTTCTATAGTTTTGTACCAAAGATTTTGTCCATATTTATATTCTTTACTTAAAATAGTTTTGTTGTTGTCATATCCAACCCAAGTTGCAACTAAAATATCTTTATTATATCCTATATACCAGTTGTCTGTATCAGTAGTACCACTTTTTAGAGCGTATTTGTGTGTTAATTTGGATGCTAAAGATATAGCAGTAGGATAGTTATAATCTATGTAGTCAGAGTCATATGTTCCTGTTAACATATTATTTAGGATAAATGTAAGTGAAGGATCTAGTACTTTTGTTTTTTGTTCTTTGTATTGATATAAAACATTACCATTACTATCTTCAATTTTTCTAATAAAATGGGGTTTTATTTTATATCCTTGATTTGCAAATGTGCAGTAAGCTCCTGCAAATTCTAACATGTTTATTTCTTTTGTTCCAAGTGGAAGTGATGCAACATTGTCAAAAGTTGTTGTTATTCCTGTTCTTTTAGCAACATTAATTAATGCATTACTTCCAAGAAACATATGTGTTTTTACAGCATATACATTTTCAGAGTATGCAATAGCAGCAGCCATTGAGATTGGTTTATTTCCATATTTGTTGTTGTAATTTTTTGGGGAATAAGTAGTATTGTTTGAAAAGGTAAATGTTGTTTGTTCACTGGTAAATGAAGTACTTGATGTAAAATTGTTTTCTAAAGCAGCATAATATAAAAATGGTTTCATGGTAGATCCTACTTGTCTTTTAGCACTGGTTGCTCTATTAAATTCTGATGTATTGTAATTTCTTCCTCCTACTAAAGCAATAATTTCTCCTGTTTCTGGTTTAATCATAGTATTTGCAGTTTGTAGTTCTTCATTGTCTTTAGGCATAATTTCTTTTATATTTTCTTCTAAGCTAGATTGTGCATTTGGGTCTAATGTTGTATATATTTTTAATCCATTAGTTTCTGTATAAGATTTTGGAATATTATCAATTGTTTCTAATTCACTTAATACAGCATCGTGAAAATACATTTGTGTATTAGGTTTGTCAAGATTATTTTTTCCTACTAAATTTAACTTTTGATTGTAAGCATAATTTTTTTCTTCTTCTGTTATAATTCCTTGTTCTACCATTGTTTTTAATATTTTTAATTGTCTTTTTTTAGCAGTATCTAGATTTACAAGTGGTGAGTAATTTGAAGGAGATTTAGGTATACCTGCTAAGATAGATGCCTCTGCTAAGGTTAAGTTTTGAGCACTTTTATCAAAATAAAATTTACTAGCATTTTCTATTCCATACATTCCATGTCCATAATTAATTGTATTTAAGTATCCTTCTAAAATTTCTTCTTTGTTATAATGAGTTTCAAGTTCAACTGTATACCACATTTCTTTTAATTTTCTTTGCCATGTTTTATCAAAGTCTAAAAATAAATTTTTTGCATATTGTTGAGTTATAGTAGATGCTCCTTGAAGTTTTTCTCTATTTATAATATTAGTATAACTTGCTTTTAAAATTCGTAAGTAATCAAAACCATTGTGGTTATAGAAGTTTTTATCTTCTGTTGCAATGGTAGCATTTATTAAATTTTTTGATATTTTTTTTAGTGAAATCCATTCTTTATTTCCACTTCCTTGAAAGAATAAATTGTTATTTGTATCATATAAGGATATACTATTTGCACTTTTTATTTCAAGTTTAGGTGTTATTTTTGCATACATGATAATACCACTGTATACTATAAGTATTAATATTACTACAATTAATGATATTTTTAAAATTTCTTTTAGTAGTTTCAATTTTTTCACACCCTTCTAAATTTTATTATGAAAAATAAATTTGAAAATTATGTATATAAAAATTTAATTTTGTATTATAATTTTTTAAAGGAAGTGATTACTTTGAGACGATTTGCTAATATAAAATTAGAAACTAATGATAATAAATTAAATTATAATGTTGAAATATTTGTAAATAATAATGATGAAATATCATATATAGAAAAAGATAGTGAAAAAACATTTGTAAGTTTTGATTATAAGAATAATATTTTAAAAAGGGATAATAATAGTTTATACATGGAATATGATTTTGATAGTAAAAAAGGTTATATTTTAATAAAAAAATTAAATAAAAAAATTTTAGTTGATATATATGTGAAAAAGTTAATTGTATCTAAAGAATTTATTAATATTGAATATATTGTTAATGATGAATTTTATAATTATGAATTGACAACTATAAAACAAATATAGAAAAAGGTGTTGCATTTATGTTTGTTTCATGTTATAAGTTTGTTTGTAATGAAAGAAGACAAATTTTATTTTTTTACATATAGTATCTAGGGGTAAATAACGAAAGGAAGTAATAAACATGAATAAAAAGAGTATAGAAGAATTAGAGTTAATGTCTAACAAGGATATTGCTTATATGATTTTAGAAAATAGAAAAAGATCTATAAGTACAGCTGACTTGTTTAAAAAGATAGTTGATTTATTAAATTTACCAGATAGAACTTTTGAAGAAAAAATCGGAGAATTTTATACTACTTTATCAACGGATAAAAGATTTATTTTACTTGATAATGGTAATTGGGATTTAAAAGGTAGACATAGTTCTGAAAAGATAAAAAAACCTTTAACAGATGAAGATGATGATGAGTTAGAAGATGAAGAAGATGAATTAGAAGAAATAGATGAAGATATATTAGAAGACAATTATGATTCTACTGATGATAATGATGATTATGTTGATCCTAATGAAGATATAAAAGATTTGGTTGTTTTAGAAGAAAATGAGTTAGAAGAAGATTAATTCTAACTTTTTGTTTGGACAAATAGATTTTTACAAATTAACAAACTCATGTTATAATACAGTTGCAGAAAGGTGGGTATGAAATGATAGATAGATTAAAAGTAATAGAGGCTAAGTATGATGAATTACAAAAAGAATTGACTACACCTGATGTTTTAAATGATTTTAATAAGACTAAAGATATTTCTAAAAAGATTTCTGATATGGAAGAGATAGTTAATACTTTTAGAAAATATAAAAAGTTATTACAAGATATAGATGATACTCGTGAAATGATAAATGATAGTGAACTATCAGAAATAGCTAAAGAAGAGTTACCTGTTTTGGAAGATAAAAAAGAAAAATTAGAAAAAGAATTAGAGATTTTACTTATTCCTAAAGATCCTAATGATGATAAAAATGTTATTATGGAAATTAGAGGAGCAGCAGGTGGAGATGAGGCAAATATTTTTGCTGGAGATTTATATAGAATGTATACTCGTTATGCAGAAAAACAAGGATATACTTGCCAAGTTTATAATGCTGTTGAGGGAACTGCAGGTGGTTTTAGTCAAATAGAGTTTATTATTAAAGGACAAAATATTTATTCTAAACTTAAATATGAAAGTGGTTCTCACAGAGTTCAAAGAGTACCTGTTACTGAGAGTAATGGTAGAATTCAAACATCAACAGCAACAGTTTTAGTTATACCAGAAGAAGATGATAGTATAGATATAGATATTAATCCAAATGATTTAAGAATAGATATTTTTAGATCTTCTGGATGTGGAGGACAAGGGGTTAATACAACTGATTCTGCAGTTAGAATTACTCATTTACCTACTAATACTGTTGTTACTTGTCAAAATGAGAGAAGTCAAATTCAAAATAAAGAACAAGCTATGAAGGTTTTAAAGGCAAGACTTTATGAACAGATGAGAGAAAAACAAGAAGCAGAAATGGGAAGTGTTCGTCGTAGTAAAATAGGAAGTGGAGATCGTGCAGAGAAAATAAGAACTTATAATTATCCACAAAATAGAGTTACTGATCATAGAATTGGATATACTACTAAGAATTTAGATAGAGTAATGGATGGAGATTTATCTGATATAATAGATGCTTTAATTCAAGAAGATCAAAAAAGAAAATTAGAAGAACAAGAATAGGGGTATTATATGACAGTAGAAGAATTATTAATTTATGGTAAAAAACATTGTCATTCTGATCATGCAAAAATTTTACTTGCAGATTTACTTGGTTGTAATCCTTTAGAACTTTTAAATCATTTAAATACTATGGTATCTGATGATAAATGTAAAATGTATAAAGAGGAACTTTTAGCATTAGAAGAGGGTAGACCAATACAATATGTTACTGGTAAAGTTAATTTTTATGGTAATCAGTTTTTGGTTAATGAAGATGTTTTAATACCTAGATTTGAAACTGAGCAATTAGTTGAAAAAACAATAGAATATATAAATAGATATTTTACTGATAAAATAAGTGTTATAGATTTGGGTTGTGGAACTGGTGCGATAGGTATTACTCTTTCTAAGAAGTTAGATAATGTTGATATTACTTTACTAGATATTAGTAAAAAGGCACTTAATGTTGCATATCGTAATGCTTTATATCAAGAAGTAGATGCTAAATTTATAGAGAGTGATATGTTTTCTAAAGTTGCTTTAAAGTATGATGTAATTATAAGTAATCCCCCTTATATAAAAAATAATGAAGAAATAGAGGATATAGTTAAGAATAATGAACCTTCTCTTGCTTTATATGGTGGAGAAGATGGACTTGATTTGTATATAAAAATTTTAAAAGATATAAAATATCATATGAATGATAGATGTTTAGTTGCTTTTGAAATAGGAGCAACACAAGGTAGAGATGTTTATAATTTAATACAAAAATATTTACCAGGAGAGATAGTAGAGATAAAAAAAGATTTAGCAGGAAGAGATAGAATGGTTTTTATATTACATAATTTAGAAGAAATTATTTAAAAAGTGAATAAAATTTATAACCACTAATCACTATTATAAGTGAAAGGTGGTTTTATTATTAAAAAAATTATTATATGTATAATAATATTACTTTTATTAATTAGTGTTTTTTCTAAAGCACAAGAAGATGTTTTAATACCTGATGAGGCAATTAGGTTTAGAGTGATTGCTAATAGTAATTCTTTTGAAGATCAAAATATTAAGTTAAAAGTAAGAAATAATTTACAGAAGCAAATGACGAGTGTTTTAAAGGATTCTACTAGTATAGAAGAGTCTCGTACTATTTTAAAAAATAATGTATTAGTTTTTTTCGAAAATGTTAATAATACTTTGAAGAAAATAAATAGTAATCAAAATTTTACTGTTAAATATGGTAAAAATTATTTTCCTGAAAAAAAATATAAAGGAGTTACTTATAAGGAAGGAGAATATGAGTCTTTAGTAGTTACTTTAGGTAATGGTAAAGGTGATAATTGGTGGTGTGTATTGTTTCCTCCTCTTTGTCTTTTAGAAGCAGAGAAAACACAAGAAAGTAAAGATGTTGAATATAAATTTTTTGTCAAAGAATTGATTGATAAGTATTTTAATAATAATTAGATAATAAAATATATAAGGTGATATAATGAGAGATATTCTTATATATTTTTTTGTTGCTTTAGGACTTAGTATGGATGCTTTTTCTTTATCAATAGTTTATGGTGTTAATAAAATAAATCGTCTTAATATGTTAAAACTTTCTTTTTGGGTTGGTTTTTTTCATTTTATAATGCCTATTATTGGTGGAAATGTTGGAGTTTTATTTCAAAAAAAGTTAGCGCTTGCTTCTAATATTATTGTTAGTATTATATTTTTTATAATTGCTTTTTCAATGATTAATTCATTAAAAGATGAAGAGAAAGCTATGACTTTAGATAAATTGTATTATTTTATTGTTTTTGCTTTTACTGTAAGTCTTGATAGTTTATCTGTTGGTCTTGCTTATGGAATTTTAAAAGAGAATATTTTATTAGCATCTTTTACTTTTTCAATTATAAGTTTTATTTTTACTTTTTTAGGATTAGTTATTGGCAATATTTTTGGAACAAGGTTTGAAAAAACTTCAAAAATTATAGGTGCAATTATTTTATTATTGTTAGCATTTAAATATATTTTCTTGTAATTTTTTTATTTTGTGCTATAATCATTATTACTAATGTGAAGGGGGCATTGAAATGTCTAGTTTGCATGCATTTGAGAAGAGATTAAAAGAATCTGTTGAAAGTGCTGATAAGGTTATAATTGTACCTCATTTATATCCAGATTTTGATGCAATAGGCTCTGCAATAGGACTTTCTGTTTTAGTTAGTTCATTTAATAAAGATGCATATATATTGGTTGATGATGCAAAAGAATCTATTAATGATAAGGTATTAGATGTTATTAATAGTTTTTATGGTAATTGTAAGTTTATAAATTTAGAAGAATATTTGCAGATAAAAAGTAATAATGATGTATTATTAGTTAGTGATACTAATAAAAAAGATATGGTATGTGTTTCAGATTATTTAACTGATTTTAAAGATATTTTTATTATTGATCATCATAAAATGGACTTGAATACAATAAATACTGATGTTGATAATATTTTTGTTGATGATATGTATTCTAGTACTTGTTCTATTGTTAGTAAATTTCTAATAGATTTTAATGTGTTATTTTCATCAAGAGTTGCAACGTATTTGTACTCTGGTATAGTTTTAGATACTAATCATTTTACTAAATCAGTAGATCCTTATACTATGAGTATAGTTACTAAATTACTTGAAATGGGTGCTGATGTAGAGAAAGTAAATAATATGTTTAAAAGAGATAATATTCAAAATTTAAAGATATATAAATTAGTAAATAAAGCTAAACTTATAAAGTATCCTTTAGGATTTGCAGGGATTGCAATTGATAATGATAATTGTTATACAAGAGAAGATATTGCAATAGCAGCTGATAGTATTTTGGATTGTATGTTTCAAAATGACAGTGATTTATCTGTTATTAATGATGTTAATGCATCTTTTGTAATTGCTCCAGTGGATAGTAATAATTATCGTATTAGTGCAAGAAGTAATTCTAGTGGTATAGATGTTTGTAAAATAATGGAGTATATAGGTGGTGGTGGTAGTAAACATAGTGCAGCTGCGTTAGTTCCTATTGATACTGCTGATAAAGTTTTAAAAAAATTATATACGACGTTACAAAATAGTTAAAAATGTAAGATTTAAAACTTACATTTTTATATTGTTGATTCATTGACAACTACTTATAAATTTTATATGATATAAATGGTGATAAAGATGTTAGAAAATTTTAATGATATGTTAATGAAAGCAAAGAAAAATAAATATTCTGTACCACAATTTAATATAAATAATTTAGAGTGGACTAAGTATATTTTAGAAGAATGTCAAGAACAAGGTATTCCAGTTATTTTAGGTGTTAGTGAAGGTGCAGCAAGATATATGGGGGGATATAATATTGTATCTTCTATGGTTAAGGCTGTTATTAAGGATTTAAATATTACTATTCCAGTTTGTCTTCATTTAGATCATGGTTCATATGATGCTTGTTTTAAAGCAATTGATGCTGGATTTTCATCAGTTATGATAGATGCATCTAGAAAAGAGTTAGATAAAAATATTGAAATAACAAAGAAGATAGTTGATTATGCTCATCCATTTAATGTTAGTGTAGAAGCAGAAATTGGTCATATTGGTGGAGCAGAAGATGGTATTGCAAGTGAAGTTTTTTATGCAAAAGTTGATGAATGTGAAAAACTTTATAAAGAAACTTCTATTGATGCACTTGCTCCAGCTTTAGGTAGTGTTCATGGTCCTTATAAAGGAGAGCCTAAACTTGATTTTACAACTATGAAAAAGATAAATGATACACTTCCTATACCACTTGTATTGCATGGAGGAAGTGGTATTCCTGAGGCACAAATAAAAGAGGCTATTTCTTGTGGTATATCTAAAATTAATGTTAATACAGATTTACAAATAGTTTGGGCTAAAGCAGTTAGAGAGTTTTTAAATGATAAAGATTCAGTTTATGATCCACGAAAAATAATTGGAAGTGGAGAGAGTGCTATTAAAGATAAAATTAAAGAATTAATTTCTATATTTGGAACAGAAAAAGCAAAATAAAAATATAATAATGTGGAGGAAGTATGAAAGTTTTAGAGATAACTGGAGGTAATACTCTATCAGGAACAATTAGAATTAGTGGTGCTAAAAATAGTGTTGTTGCTTTAATTCCAGCAGCAATATTATCTGATGAAGATGTTACGATTTGTAATGTTCCTGAAATTACAGATACAGATGCTTTATGTGAAACTTTGGAATATTTAAATGTTTCTGTAAAACGTGCTAGTGAAAGTTTATTAATTAATGCTAAAGATTTAGAGAATAAAGAAATTACAATTCATTATTCTCAGAAATTGAGAGCTTCATATTATTTTATGGGGGCTTTACTTGGAAAATATAAAAAAGCTGTTATGTATTTTCCTGGTGGATGTGCTATAGGTAAAAGACCAATTAATTTACATTTAAAAGGTTTTGAAGCTTTAGGTGCAAAAGTTACAAGTGAGGATAATAAATATATTGTAGAAGCAGATGAACTTAAGGGTGCTAATATTTATTTAGATATAGCATCAGTTGGAGCAACTGTTAATATTATGCTTGCTGCTGTTTATGCTAAGGGAGAGACTGTTATAGAGAATGCTGCAAAAGAACCTGAAATAGTAAATATTGCTACTTTCCTTAATAATATGGGAGCAAAAATTACAGGTGCTGGAACTTCTAGTATTAAAATACAAGGAGTTACTAAATTGCATGGATGTTTTCATGAGGTTATACCTGATAGAATAGAGGCTGGTACTTATTTAATAGCAGGTGCTTTATGTGGTCATTATTTAAAAATTGATAATATAATTCCAGAACATTTAGAATCTTTAACATCAAAATTACAGGAGATTGGTGTTGAACTTGAAGTTGGGACAGATTATATTATTGTTAATAAGGGTAAAAATTATAAAGCTACTAATATTAAGACTTTAACTTATCCTGGTTTTCCTACAGATTTGCAACAACCTTTTACTACTTTACTTACTCAATGTAAGGGAAAAAGTAAGGTAGAAGAGACTATTTGGGAAAATCGTTTTATGCATGTTCCATATCTTGAGAAAATGGGTGCTGATATTGAAGTCTGTGATAGAACAGCAATTATTTTAGAAAAAACTCCACTTGTTGGAAGTACAGTTACTGCAACTGATCTTAGAGCTGGTGCTGCTCTTGTTCTTGCAGGACTTATTGCTGATGGAACTACTATTATAGATAATATAGAACATATTTTAAGAGGGTATGAACAAATAATTGAAAAATTAACTAGCGTGGGTGCTAAAATAGAATTAAAAGAAATATAGTATTATATATTCTTTTTTTTTGTGGAGGACTCATGAAATATAGAAAAATTCTTTTTTTTATAATAGTATTTGCAGTTGTTTATTTAATATATTTTTTATATCATGATAAGACTATTTCTTATGTTGCTTTAGGTGATGCTTATGCTATGGGGGAAAATCCTTATGGAGAAGTTGGTTTAGGGTACACTGATTATTTTATAGATGAAATTTCTAAAAATAAAAAAGTAAAACTTTATACAAAAGATTTTTCTAAAAAAAATTATTATGTACATGAATTATATGAAGATATTGTTTCTAATAAGAATATTTTAATTAATGATAAGACTTTATCTTTGAAGAATGCTTTAAGAGAAGCAGATATTATAACTTTGTCTATTGGTGCTGATGATATCATGTCTAAAGTTTCTTTTAATGATGTAAATAAGTTATCTAATGAAAAAATAGTTAAGGAAACAATAGATGATATAAATAAGTTATTAAATGAGGTGTTAAAATACAATAATTGTATTTTAATAGTGGGATATTATAACTTTTATATGAATAAAAATGATAATAATGTTTTTAGTCTTTTAAATAATGAACTTAAAAATCTTACTAATAGAAAAAGTATTGAATATATTGATACTTATAGTTTAATAGATAATAAGTATTTAGAAAATCCTAATAGCTTTTATCCTAATACAAAAGCTTATCAATTAATTTCTGATGAAATTATAAAACATTTAAAAAAGACTTAATTTTCTAAGTCCTTTAATGATATATTCCATTTTTTATGAAGATGTTTATATATAGTTTCTACTGGAGCACCTAATATATTAAAAAAACTACCTTCTATTTTTTCTATAAAATTTGATATTGAAGTTTCTATTATAAAACCTGATACATTTAAAGCATATGTTTCTGTTTTAATATAAAAGTCTATATCTTCATCTGATATTTTTCTTAATGTAACATAAGTTATAGCATAATCAGTAATTATTTCATTTGTGTTTTTATTAATTAGAGTAATACCAGTAATTACTTCTGTTGTATTGTTGGAACACATTTTTAAAAATTTTCTAACTTCATTATTATCTTTTGGTTTTTCTAATATTTTATTGTTTACAAAAACTACTGTATCCATACCTAAAATTATACCTGTTTTAACTTTGTCTTTTATGCTTAGAGCTTTTTTTAAAGATAATGCTTTTACATATTCATATACATTATCATTTTCTATTGTTTTTTCATCAAAATTACTTTCTATTTGTATATGTTTTAACTTAGCTTGATTTAACAATTGACTTTTATATTTTGATGTACTTGCAAGAATTAATTTCATTTTCATCACCTTTAATATTGTATCATAAATTAGATTTTTTTTACAAAATGTGTTATAATATGGGCGTTTTGAGAGAAGGTGTAGAAAATGGAAAAAGAATATTTGTATGCTAAAAAATGTGAATTACTTAAAATGTTTAAAAATAATAATGTAGCAAAACGTGAAAATACTAATTTAAATAAAATCTCTAAGATTGATAATGATGTAATTAGAAAGACTCTTACAAAAAGTAAATATATAAAAATTAAAAAATAAATTATTATTTTTAAAGTAAGTTAAATGCTTGCAAAAGAAAAGAAAGTTTGCTATACTATGTTTGCTTATTTATTTTCTATGGCAAGAAAATTGTCATGGCGGAAGGAGTGAGACTTATGAAAAAAGGAATACATCCAGAAATGAAAGATTGTAAAGTTACTTGCGTATGTGGAGAAACTTTCACTACTAAGTCAACTAAGGATGAAATTCATGTTGAAGTTTGTTCAAAATGTCATCCATTTTATACAGGAGAACAAAGTAGAACTTCACGTGCAGGACGTGTAGATAAATTCAACAAAAAATACGGATTTGATAAGAAAAATGAAACAGAAGCTTAATTGCTTCTTTTTTTATTTTTTAAATTAAGTGATTTTAATGTTATAATAAATATAGAAATAAGGTGGTTAAATGTTTGATGATATAAATACAAAGATAAAAGATTGGGATAAATTTTATATTTTAACTGATTTTGACAGAACTTTAACAAAAGGTAATAGTGAATCTTCTTGGGGAGTTTTATCTAAGAGTAATTTAATAGATAAAGATTATATAAAAGCAAGAGGAAAATTATATGAATATTATAGACCATATGAAGTGGATTTAACAATGGATTATGATACTAAAAATAAACTTATGGTTGAATGGTGGAGTAATCATATAAAATTACTTATTAAATATAAATTTAAGGAAGAGTGTATTGAAAAAGTAATAAAAGATACTAAAGTATTATCTTTTAGAAAAGGAGTAGTAGAATTTTTTAATATTATGCATAATAATAATGTACCTATTATAATTATTTCTGCAGGTGTTGGAAATTTTATTAAAGAATTTTTAAAACAAAATGGTATTATGTATGATAATGTTTATATAATTTCTAATTTTATTAAGTTTGTAGATGGAGTTGCGGTAGGAGTAGAAGGTAGTGTTATTCATTCACTTAATAAGAACGAGAATTGTATTCCTGATTCTGTTAAAGACATTATTAAGGATATAGATAATGTTGTTGTGATTGGAGATGGTGTTGATGATGTTAAAATGGTAGATGATAAAAAAAGGAGTGATGCTTTAAAGATTGGTTTTTTAACTGATGATACAAAAGACAAAAAGGATGAATTTTTGAAAGTGTTTGATGTTGTTTTAGATATTAATGATAATTTTAATGATATAAT
Source organism: uncultured Bacilli bacterium (assembly GCA_947623665.1). Classification (GTDB taxonomy): domain Bacteria; phylum Bacillota_I; class Bacilli_A; order RF39; family UBA660; genus CANRDQ01. The sequence goes on along the minus strand of CANQHJ010000014.1, from coordinate 6,869 downwards.
GAAAGAGATAGATATTTTTAATTTTGATTAGGAAGAGGTGTATGATATGAAAATTGGAATAGCAAATGATCATAGAGGTTATAATTTAAAAGAATTTTTAAAACAAAATTTATCAGATTATGAAATAGTAGATTATGGTACTGATAGTGAGGAAGCAGTTGATTATCCTGATTATGGATTTTTACTTGGAGAAAAAGTAGTAAGTGGTGAGGTATCTTATGGGATTGCAATTTGTGGTTCTGGTATTGGTATTAGTATTGCTTGTAATAAAGTAAAAGGAATTCGTTGTGCTAAAGTATCTAGCGTTTGGGATGCAAAGATGACTAGATGTGATAATGATGCTAATATAATTGCTTTGTCTGCTAATACTGATAGTAGTGAGGCATTAGAAATGGTTAATACTTTTTTAACAACTGAAGCATCCACTTTAGAACGTCATAGAAAGAGAATAGAGAAAATTAAAAAATATGAGGATGAACATTATGAGTGTTAAATTTTTAATTTATTTTCTTGTTTCTCTTTTAGTAATATGGTCTATGGAAGCAGTTAATATTAATGGTATTTTTAAGAAAAATAGAATTATAAAAGCACAAGTTTTTTATGTGCTTCTTGCTCTTTCTATGATATATTTAGTTACTAATTTTATAATGGATTTATTTACTTCTTATAATTTTTTCTAAAAATTGCATAAAAAAATTTTTATGTGCCAAACTCTTAATGAGGTGAGAAAATGAAAAGAAGAAAATTAAAACAAGGAGTTTGGATTAGTCTTTATTTAGTGTTAATTGTAGGAATAGTTGCAAGTGCTTTTGCACTTAGATCAGCAATGGATAGTGTTCCAAGTGAAGATGATGATCTTGATTATGTATCTAGTTCTATTTTAGATGAAGATGTTCCTGTAATTAATGAAGTATCTAAAATGATTAAACCTTATACTGCTTCTGGTGTCTCTATTGCTAAGAGTTATTATGATTACCAGGCTGATGCTGCAGAACAAGAAAAATCTATTGTTTATCATGATAATACATATATGCAAAATTCAGGAGTTGATTATGTTTTAGAAGATGTCTTTGATGTTGTTAGTGTCTTAGATGGGACTGTTACAAATGTTAAAGAAGATGAATTAGTTGGAAAAACTATAGAGATTAAACATGATAATGACTATGTTACTGTATATCAAAGTTTATCAGAGGTTTCTGTTAAAAAAGGAGATACTGTTAAGCAAGGAGATGTAATTGGTAAAAGTGGTACTAATGAATTAGATAGTGAGGCAGGAAATCATTTACATTTTGAATTATATATAGGTGGACAAGTCGTTAATCCTGCAAATTATATTGATAAAGAAATCAAAAAGGATGATACAAATAAAAATACTACAAGTCAAACAGATAAAAATAATAATTAATGGGAGCTTAATTGCTTCTTTTTTCATAAAATAATTTCTTATTTATATAATTAAATAGGAGTTGAATATATGAAAGAGATAATAAGATTAAGGGTTATTAAAGAAGCAGAGAGAATAGTAGAAAGTAAAAAGACATTAAGAGAGTTGGCTTGTGAATTTGGTGTTTCTAAAAGTACAATTCATAAGGATATGCAACAAAAATTAATTTATCTTGATAAGTCGTTATATAAAGAGGTACAAAAGGTTTTTTTAGAACATTTAGAGTCTAGATATTCTTCAAGATATGAAAGAAATAAAAAAAGTATAAAAAAATAATATAAAATTAAGATTTTATGGTAAAATAATAAGGAGAAGAGGAGGAAAAAGATGTTAGCAAAGAATATAGGAATCGATTTAGGAACAGCAAATGTGCTAATTTATATAAAAGATCAAGGGATTGTGCTAAATGAGCCTAGCATTGTGGCAATTGATACTGAGACTAAAAGGGTAATTGCTGTTGGACGTGAAGCAAATGATATGTTAGGAAGAACTCCAGGTAAGGTAAAGGCTATTAAGCCTATGAAAGATGGAGTTATTGCAGATTTTGAAATAACAGAAATTATGTTGAATACTTTTATTAAAAAGATAAAAGCTAAATCTATTTTTACTCGTCCTAAAATACTTATTTGTTGTCCATCTAACATTACTCCTGTTGAAAAAAATGCGATTAGAGAGGCTGCTGAGAGAACAGGTGCTAAAAAAGTTTATATTGAAGAAGAACCTAAGGTTGCAGCAATAGGTGCTGGTATGGATATTTCTAAGCCTAGTGCTAATATGGTAATTGATATTGGTGGTGGTACTACTGATATTGCTATTTTATCACTTGATGATATTGTTAACTCTACTTCACTTAGATGTGCTGGTAATGTATTTGATCAGGATATTATAAAATATATTAAAGAAAAATATAAATTGTTAATAGGAGATCCAACTGCAGAAGAGATTAAGATTAATTTTAGTAATGTATTTAATCCTAGTAAGAAAGAGACTAGAGAGATAAAGGGAAGAAATCTAGTTACGGGACTTCCACATACTATTACTATTACTCAAGATGAAATTAGAGATGCTTTGAAAGAGAGTATTTATAAAATTATAAAAGCAACTACTAATGTTTTAGAACAGACTCCTCCTGAATTATCTGCAGATATTGTGGATAAAGGTATTGTTCTTACTGGTGGTGGTGCTATGATTGCTGGACTTCCAGAACTTTTATCAAAAGAATTAGAAGTTCCTGTTTTTATTGCAGATGATCCTCTTACTTGTGTTGCTAATGGTACAGGAGTTCTTCTTGAAAATCCTGAAAAATTAGAGGTATCAGATTAGACTATTTTAATAGTCTTTTTTTTGACAAGTTAGTGATTTTTTGGTAATATATGAATTCCTAAGTTTAATTTCTGGTTGTTTTAATTAATTTTATATCTTTATGCTTTGCTAAAGAGTTAATCTTTGATATAATTTAATTGAAGTTATGTATTCGGAAATGAGGTAGAATATATGCAATATGAAGTTTTGAGCGCTTTAAAGATAATAGGAGTAACATTTTTGTTTTCTGTTGCAATTATGCCTATTATGAAAAAAATTGCTGAACATATTGGAGCAATTGATGAACCAAGAAATACTGAAGGTAATAGACATATTCATAAAAGGCGTATTCCTAAACTTGGTGGTGTTGGAATATTTTTATCTTTTTTGATTGGATATATGCTGTTTGGTGAACAAAGTTTGAGAATGAACTCTATTTTGATTGGAAGCTTTATTATTGTTTTAACTAGTATAGTGGATGATATTAAGCCTATTAGGGCATATCAGAAACTTATAGGACACTTGATAGCGGCTTCTGTTATAGTTTTTTATGGTGGAATACTTTTAAGTGATATTACAGCTTTTGGTTTTTATATTAACTTTGGGTATTGGTCATATCCTATTACAATATTTTTTATAGTTGCATGTACAAATATTATTAATTTAATTGATGGACTGGATGGATTAAGTGGTGGTATTTGTTGTATATTCTATATTACGATTGGAATTATTGGTTTTTATCAAGCTAGATATGGTAGTTTAGTTATGTTACTTACATTTATAATGCTTGGTTCGACTTTAGGGTTTTTAGTGCATAATTTTTATCCTGCAAAGATATTTGCTGGAGATTGTGCTACTTTTATGGGATTTATTATTTCTATAATAACATTATTAGAATTTAAAGGTGCAGCATTAACTTCTTTATTTGTACCTTTGATGATTTTAGGTATTCCTATTTTGGATACAGCTTTTGCTATTATTAGGAGAATCCTTAAAAGACAGCCTATTTTTGCTCCTGATAAAGAGCATATTCATCATCAACTTTTGGGAATGAATTTTTCTCAAAGGACAACAGTTTTAATAATTTATGGAATTAATATTTTATTTGCTTTAGCATCCATCTTTTATATTTTAAAAGATCCTGTTATGGGTAGAATAATATATATAATTTTATTTATTATAGTAGCGTGGTTTGTTTTTAGAACTACAATTATATCAGAGAAAAATAAAAAGATAACTGATAAAATTAGATCTAAATTAAAATTACGTAAAGTTAAATAGTAACTCAGGGGGTAGTTGCTTTTTTAAATAAGGATATGGTAGTGCATTAGAAAGGAAGGTAAAAATGATAAACTTTATCCTATGTGATGAGGAAAAAGCATTTTCGGATTGTTTGTATGGAGTTATTTTTAATTTCTTCATGAATTATGATATTGAATGTAATTTTACTAAATGTGTTAGATATGATGATAAATTTGAAAAAATAGTAAAAAATGATAATGAATTTAAAGTTTATTTTTTAAGTAGAAAGATTAAAGATAAGTTAGGTATTGAGGTTGCAAGAAAAATAAGAGAAGTATATCATGATTGGACTTCTATTATTATAATTGTGGATTCTAGTAATGCTTATAAGTATAGTGCTTTTAGTTCAAGACTTCAAATTTTAGATTTTATAAACAAGTCAGAAGATTATGAAACTGTAATAAAAGAAGATTTAGAAAAATGTATTAGTGTATATGACAGAAGACCTAATTGTTTAAAAATAAAAAATCATTATGTTATGAATTTTGTTGAATATAAGAGTATTATATGTATAGAAAAAGAACAAGATAGTAAAAATTGTATTATAAAAACTACGTATGGTGATAAGATTTATCATGGAACTCTTAATCAGTTAGAAGAAAAATTAAATCATAAAAGATTTATTAGGACTCATAGAAGTTTAATTGTGAATGGTGATTATATAGAATATTATGATATTAAAGAGAATAAGTTAGTGTTTAAAGATGGTACTTATACATTTTTAGTTTCAAGAAATAAAAAGAAAGAAATATTTGAATATGTTACTGTTAATCAAAAGTCGAAAAATGTAGTAAAAGATAATTGAATTTACACATACGTAACAAATTTTACCAATAAAGTTTAATAATATACTATTTAAAGATAATTTTAAATAAAATCCTTTTCTCATGCTAAAGTGTTATTGACATCTATTGAATATTTAATAGATAAAAATAGAGGGAAGGAGAGGTGGAAGTTGATGATAAGTAGAGTTAAATGGTTCAATAATGAAAAAGGTTATGGATTTATTGAATATAAAGATAATCAAGATGTATTTGTACATTATTCTGCTATTCAGACTGATGGATATAAAACTTTATCTGAAGGTCAATTAGTTAGTTTTAACTTAATTGAAACAGTTAAAGGTTTACAAGCTTTGAATGTAACTCTAGTTGAAGATAATATAGCCACAAATTAATGTGGTTTTTTCTTTCTTTTTATGATATACTCAATACATATAAATACAAGGAGGAGATATTTATGGAAATTATTATTAGAGGAGATAAGTTAAAAGTTACTGATTCAATGAAAGATTACATTGAAGAAAAGATTGCTAAGTTAGATAAATATTTACAAAATAGTGATGAAGTAAGAGCTACTGTTGTTGTTAAGGTTAGAAACCATAATCAAGTAGTTGAAATTACTATTCCACTTAAATCTTTAATATTAAGAGCAGAAGAAAGTCAAGAAGATATTTATGCAGCAGTTGATTTAGCTTTAGATAAATTAGAAAGACAAATTAGAAAAAATAAGACTAAACTTCTTACTAGACAAAGTAAAAATACTAATCTTATTGGTTTTTCATTTGATCATGTAGAAGATGTAGAAGAGTCAAGTGAGAAAGTAGTTAAAAGAAAAACTATAGAAGTTAAACCTATGAGTGAAGAGGAGGCTATTTTACAACTTGAACTTTTAGGACATCAATTCTATATGTATAAAGACAGTGAAACTATGAAGCCTGTTGTTATTTATAAGAGAAAAGATAAAGGTTATGGAATAATCGAATCAGAATAAGAGAAATATCTTTTATTCTTTTTTCTTTTTTGTTATAATAATTGAATGAGGAGATGATTCTTTTGAATATATTAAAAAAGTTATTTGATCATGAATATAAAGAATTAAAAAGATTTATAGCACTTGCAGATAAAATAGAAGAATTAAATGATGATATGCAGAAACTTACTGATACTGAGTTGACTGCTAAAACAGAAGAATTTAAGAAAAGACTTAAAGATGGAGAAACTTTAGATGATATTTTAGTTGAAGCTTTTGCAACGGCAAGAGAAGCATCATTTCGTGTAATTGGAGAGAAACACTATTATGTACAAATTTTAGGTGGTTTAGCCATTCATTTTGGTAACATTGCCGAGATGAAAACAGGAGAAGGTAAGACATTAACATCTGTTTTACCAGCTTATTTGATTGCTTTATCTGGAGAAGGAGTACATATCATTACAGTCAATGAATACTTAGCCAATCGTGATGCAGAATGGATGGGTGGAATTCATAAATTTTTAGGCTTAACTGTTGGAGTAAATGGTCGTGAACTATCTCCAAAAGAAAAGCAAGAAGCATATAACTGTGATATTTTATACTCAACAAATAATGAAATGGGTTTTGATTATTTAAGAGATAATATGGTAGTAAGAAAAGAAGATAGGGTACAAAGAGTACTTAATTTTGCGATTGTTGATGAGGTAGACTCAGTATTAATAGATGAGGCAAGAACTCCTTTGATAATATCAGGAGGAGAGATGCATTCAGCTAATTTCTATCTAGAAGCAGACAGATTTGCTAAAAGTTTAAAAGACAATGTAGATTTTATCTATGATGAAAAAACAAAGAGTGTTAACCTAACTGAATCAGGATCAACTAAAGCAGAAAAAACATTTAAAGTTAAAAATCTATATGAAATAGAAAATTCTACTTTACTACATTACATAAATCAAGCCCTACGTGCAAACTATTCAATGAGAAATGATGTAGACTATGTAGTACAAGATGGACAAGTAATAATTGTTGACCAATTTACTGGTAGATTACAAAAAGGTAGAGCTTTTTC
>CANQHJ010000013.1 GCA_947623665.1 uncultured Bacilli bacterium | reverse complement strand
CAACAGTAACACCATCTGATACAACAACATATTATGCCTTTGCCAAAGATATAGAGTCTCCAGTCTGTGAACTAGAAAGTGTAAGTCCAAAAGAATTAGAACCCACAGAAACAGTAACAATGAAAATAAGATGTACAGATGAAAGTGGAAGTATAACACAAGATTTAACAGAAAATAATATAACAATACAATTAGATGGACAATCAGCCACCACAACAACAACCAAAACAAATACAACTAATATAGAAAACGGAAAAGAATATACGTTTACAATGACAGATTTTTCAGGAAGTGGAATACTATCAGCAACCATAAAAGAAAACTCAGTAACCGATGCATCAAATAATGGAAATTTAGATACTCCAATAACATTAGGAGTTACAATTAAAAATAAGGGAATAAATGGATTACCATTTACAGAAGAGACAACATGGACAAATGAAAGTACAGATAGTCATAAAATGTATAAGTTCACACATGGTGCAACATCACAAACTTCAACAAAAGCAACAACAGATTATAGATATATAGGAAGTGATCCATATAACTATATAAATTTTAATGGAGAAACATGGAGAATCATAGGAGTGTTTCCAACAGATAACGGGAACGGAACATATGAGAATAGGATAAAGATAATGAAGGACACAGCAACTACAAGTAAAGATTGGAATACAACAGGAGAAAACTCATGGAATGGTTCAACAGTTCAAACAAGTATAAATAATATATTAAATACAACAGCATCAAAACAAGTAGATAATGCCAAATGGTATTTAGGAGGAACATCATGGAGTGAAAGTAAAACATCATCTGATATATATAATGATGAAAGAGGAACAACAGTATACACAGGAAGAAGTAATAATTGGACGGGAAAAGTAGGATTAATGTATCTATCAGATTATTTATATACATATGCTAATGGAGTAGACAATAATTGTTATAATAATGCTTTCAAATTTGAAAATGTTGTTTATTCCGAGTTCCATTTTGAATTTGAAGAACCATATTGTAATAATAAGGAAGCACAAAAGAGTTGGATGTTTAATAATGAATATCAATGGACAATGAATCATGATGTAGATAATTTTACATCAGTCTATCAAGCAGGAATATATAAAGGTATTAATACTGTATCATCTTATTCAAATTTAGTAACTTCAAATGAAATAACAAATAACGCATATATGATAATAAATGGAAAAATAGATATTTCTAATACATTTACTGATAATGGATATCTTATGATAAATGGAGATTTTTTATTTGATGAATGTGATATAAATGAATTATTATATCTTAATGGTTCTATATATAATAGATATTTTCTCATTATGAATAAAAAATATGCATCTACATCAAATGCTTACATATCTACTATGGAGGGAAGTTCTACAGCAGGTAGTCCAAATAGTGAAGGTGGAAGTACAGAAATATTAAATATTCCGAAAAAAGATTCAACAATAAGACCTACAGTTTATCTAAAGTCATCTGTTAAAATAAAGGGTGGTTCTGGACAAAAGACAGACCCATATACTATTGGATAATCTATGTACAAACAATTGACAGATAATTATCTGTCTTTTTTCTATCTTTTCTGTTATAATAAAGTAGAGAGGAGGTTTTCAATTGAGAGAAGAGGAAAATTTTGATATTAGAAAGAAAAGAATTAGTATCATAGAAACTTATGGAGAAGATTTTTCTAGAAAAGAATTTATTACTAATCCTGCTATTGGTCGTGAAAAAGAAATAAAAGATGCAGTATTAGTATTACTCACTCCAGATAAATCTGTTATCTTAACTGGAAAACCTGGTGTAGGAAAAACAGCCATAGTAGAAGGTATTGCATACCGTATTCAAATTGGTAATATTCCTAATGCCTTAAAAGATTATAGAGTAATTAAAATCAATACTTCTGCTTTACTTGGAATAGATCCAGTAACAGGAGAGTCTAAAATTCAAAACTTAATTGATGAATTAAAACAATACACTAATTTGATTTTATTTATTGATGAGATTCATACTTTAATGGGCGCTAAAGGAGAAGCTTTAGACTTTGCTAATATGTTTAAACCTGGACTTGATAGAGGAGATATTAAAGTAATAGGTGCTACAACTAGTGAAGAATATGAAAGATTTATACTAAGAGATAAAGCTTTCACAAGACGTTTCCAAAGAGTAGATGTCTCAGAACCCACTCGTTCAGAAACAATTCGTATAGTTGTTGGAACTATACCAAAAATAGAAAAAAGAACTGGTGTACAGATGAAATATAATCCGTTTATAAGACAGAAAATAGCGGAATTTCTAACAGATTTAACTAGTGAATTTAGAAGAATATATGAAATAGGTTCACGTTATCCTGATATTGTATTAACACTAATGCAAGAATCATTTTCATATGCTGTATTTGACAATAGAAAATATGTAGATATTTTAGATGTACGTAAAGCTATTGAAAATACAAAAAATGTATATCAAGACGTAATAAAAAAGGAGTTGCCTAGATTTGATGAAGTTTTTAAAGAAGAAATAGAAAGGACAAAAGTAGCAGATCAAAATGAATATAAATAATATTAATATAAGAAAAGTATTATATTATCTTGGGCAAATATGTATATTAGTAATTTTATGGTTAATTATACAATTACTACCTTTAATACTAAAATCGTCTTGGCAGGGAGTTCTATTAATAACTACATTAACTATATTTTTAATGGTTAGATTATATTTTTACTTACCTGGCAATCAACAATTAACAAAAATGCCAATTTATAATATTTTAATAATTATTATTACTTTATATTTTTTAATAATTTATTTTAGAATATTTAGCGCTATAGATTTTAAAAGGTATCTTTTAAATGATATTAGCATTGAATATTGTAAGACGAATTTTTTGATTTTATCATTCTCGTTATTTGGAGTTATTATAAACTCTGTATTATATAAAATTGCATACGATGATTAAAGGAGGTAAAAATTATGTGTGGAATTGTTGGATATTTAGGAAAGAAAAATGTTAGTGAGGTTTTACTAAATGGTCTTACTACATTAGAATATAGGGGGTATGATTCATCAGGAATTGCACTTAATAATGGTAGCAAGCTACAAATTATTAAATCTGTAGGTCGTGTTAAAGATTTAAAGGATAAGATTAAAAATGAAAAATTAATTGATGCAAACTATGGTATAGCACACACTAGATGGGCAACTAATGGTGGAGTATCAGATGAAAATGCTCATCCACATAATGTCGGAAGAGTAACTTTAGTTCATAATGGAATTATTGAAAATGCTAATGTACTAAGAGAAAAATTAGAAAGTAATGGATACAGTTTTAAATCAGAAACAGATACAGAAGTAATTGCAGCCTTAATAGATGAAAAATTAAAAGAAAATGATGCAGTTAAAGCAATTACAGAAGCAACAAAAGAATTAACAGGAAGTTTTGCATTAGTTATCATGATAGATGGAGAAGAAAATAAATTATATGCAACTAGAAAAGATAGTCCATTTATAATTGGACTTGGTGATGATGAAACAGTTATGGCATCAGACATCCCAGCAATACTAGATTATACAAATAAATATATGTTACTAAATACTTATGAAGTTGCTGTGTTAACTGATAAGACTGCTGAAGTATATGATGAAAACGGTAAAAAAATAGAAAAAGAAGTAAAAGAGACTAATTATCTAAAAGAAGAAGCAGGTAAAAATGGTTATCCACATTATATGTTGAAAGAAATGATGGAAGAACCAACAGTTGTGGAAAATTTAATTAATTACTATAAAGATAAATTAAATGATTTAGATTTATCAGAATATGAAGAAATTCATATTATTGGATGTGGATCTGCAATGTATTCTGGAATGATAGGAAAAAGTCTACTTGAAAAATATGCAGATATTCCAACAAAAGTTGAGGTTGCAAGTGAATATCGTTATGAAAAAGTTTTATATACAAGAAAAACTTTAGTAATACTAATTTCTCAATCAGGAGAAACTGCAGATACTATTGCTGCTATGAATAAAGTAAAAGAAAGAGAAGATGTTGATACACTTGCTATTGTTAATGCTGAATACTCAACAATTGCAAATGAATGTGATAATGTTCTATTTATAAAAGCAGGACCAGAAATTGCAGTTGCAACTACAAAAGCATACATCTTACAAGCTTTAGTTTTAACTTTACTTGCACGTGAAACTGCTTATAAAAAAGGACTTTTAACAGAAGATGAATATCAAGATATTCTAAATCAATATAAATTATTACCAAAACAAATTAGAGGAGTATTAGAAAAACGTGATTTATATAAAAATTTAGCTAAAGAAATATATAAGAATGAGGATGTATTCTTTATAGGACGTGGAATAGATTATTCTATGAGTATGGAAGGAAGCCTTAAAATAAAAGAAATATCTTATATTCATAGTGAAACATTCCAAGCTGGTGAATTAAAACATGGAACTATTTCCTTAATTGATGAAGGAACACCAGTAATAGCAATTATCACAGATAAAAATCTTAAAGATAAAACTTATTCTAATGTAGAAGAAGTTGCAGCACGTGGTGCCAAAGTAATAATTGTAACAACAGAAGATATAGATGTTTATAAAGAATTAAAAATAGTTGTTCCAACTGTATCAGAATTTATACAAAGTATTTTAGTTGTTCCAAGCTTACAACTTTTAGCATACGAAATTGCAGTACTTCGTGGATGTGATATAGATAAACCTAAAAACTTAGCAAAGAGTGTAACAGTAGAGTAATTACATAATTTCACATAATCTTTTTATAATTTGGCTACATTTCTTTTATATAATTAAAACATGAAAGGAAGTGATGCCAATAAGGTTATAAGAAATTAGTTTCTCACCATTTAATAAAAATACATTTCACTCTTTACTTTAAACGTTAGTTTAATTTATAAATAAAATAAAGGTTCACAATTTAATGTGAACCTTTTAATGTGTCAATTACTTCTTCTAAATTAAACTTTTGAATTTCACCAGTTTTAGTATCTTCAACTTCATAAGTATTACCATCAAATTTATTTCCTAAAATTATCATCTTAGGAGTACCTAAAGCATAAACATCTTTTATTTTATTACCGATATTAAAACCTTGACGATCATCTATAATAGCAGGAATATTTCTCTCTAATAAATTATTATAAAGAGAAAAAGCTTTATCTTTATTATCTTCATTATAAATAATTTGAACTTTATAAGGTGCTATATTATAAGGAATAGAAAAACCTTTTATTTTTCCATTATCTTTTATAACACTATTTTCTAGTAAACAAGCAACAATTCTACCAAGACCAATTCCATAACAACCCATATAATAAGGTTTATTTTTACCATCTTCATCAGTAAAATATAACTTCATAGAATTAGAATACTTAGTACCAAGCTCGAAATTATTTCCTAATTCCACCGAATTATATTCTAATAAATCGTTGATATCACTAACTCCAAAAGCCTTAATAAAAGTCTCTTTATCATCAAACTCTAAAACTTCTTTATTTAGTCCTACATTATTTTTCTCATCATATAAAATTATATCCTCTCCAAGTTCAGTAAATGCTTGAAACTCCTCAGATACACTACTACCGAAAGTACCACCATCACTAACAACAGGTACAACTTTAATACCAATTCTATTAAATATATTCATATAAACATCATGCATTTTATTAAATGTTTTATGCATCTCTTCCTCAGTTCTATCAAAAGAATAAGCATCCATCATAACAAAAGTTCTAGGTCTAAATAAATAACCTCTTGTTCTAATTTCTTTTCTAAACTTTTCTCCAATTTGATAATAAATAGTAGGTAATGATTTATATGAAGGAAGTCTATTAGAACCAAATATAGTTGCACACTCTTCCGCAGTAGGCGCAAGACCATATTCACCTAAATTATTATCTAAAGTAAACATAATATCAGCCTCATCAGTATAAAGATTCCATCTATCAGACTGATCCCATATTTTTCTAGGTTGTAACTTTGGAAAATCTACTTGAATACAATCAGCTTTATCTAATTCACTAATGATTATATCCTCAACATTTCTCTGCATCTTATTCCATATGTTCCCATACCCATAAATACCACTTTCAAATTGATATAATTCTCCAAGTTTCATTAAAATATCTTGAACAGAATAGTTTTTATCAACATCATTCAAATTAATTTTTTTAATATTTAACTTACTTAATTTCATATCCATCTTCCTTTCTAATTAAATATATAAAAAAAGAATGATACCAAAGGAGTGCGTATGCACGGTACCATCCTTACTTTACTTAATTTAAATAACGGCTATTAACCGGAAATGTTTACATTTCACTCAAAGGTAGGAATAGACTAGTGTATTATTATCTTCCACCAAACGATAACTCTCTTAAAATACTAATATAATCTATTATGTCCTCATCAAAGATTTACAAGACCATTATAACACAAGTTCTAATATAATCAAATTATTTTTTTCTTCATTAAATATAAAACTTAAAAAAACACTCAAATAACTTTCATATTATGAAGTGATATATATAAAATTATATTGAAAGAATTAAGAAAATATGTTATTATACGACCCATATATGCAAAAAGGTTCTAAAAAAATAAAAGGAGAAAAAAATGCCAGAACAAAAAGATAAAAATTTAGAAAGAATAGATTTTAACAGTCAACAAAAAATAATAGAATTTGGAAATAATATCACTAATAAAATAAAAAAAATAATAAATGAAGTAACTATTATTCTAACAAATGAAGAAGTGTATTCTATAGATGAAGAAACAATTCAATATTTATATATTTTATTAGATTTAACAGGAAGTAGTAATGAAAATACAAACACAGGATTATTAGACAAAATAAGAAGTATATTTTCATCAGAACAAAAACAAAAAAAAGTAGAAATAGATTTAGATTTACAAGAACAAATTTCTATTTTAAATAATGTCAAAAAACAAATAGAAAAACAAAAACAACTAGCACTCAAAAGTTGTGTGTTAAAAGAAGCAATAATAAGTGAAATCAAACCATTACTAGAAAAATTAGAATCAACAATACAACTAGGAATACTTGATAAAAAAGAGTTTGATGAACAATTAGAAATTTTAAGGTTAAATACTAAAACAGTAGAAGATACTTTTCAATTAGATTATAAAGAAAGAATATCAGATATTGCAAATACACATTTAAACGAATTAAATCAAACTTTAATATATTATAAAACTCTAGTTCCAAATTATACAGTTTTACAAAATGATGACAAAAATTTTATAGAAAAATGTAATACTTTACTAGATATAATACCTGTTTTAGAAAATCAAATAGTATTAAAAAAACAATTAAATAATCAATTGAGAAACTCTAATAGTATAAGCACGCTTACTGAAGACTCTTTACAAACAATAAAAGAAAATACGAAACAAGTAATGCAAGATATGGAAAGTAGAAAAAAAGATAATACTGAACTAATATATACAACATTACAAGAAATTCAAGATATAAAAGAAAATCAACAATTAACTAATGAAAATATAACTAAAATAAAAAGAAATATAAAAAAATAGGTGATAAACATGGAACTCATTGATATACAAATTGCACAAATAAGAAATTTAAATTTAATATATATCTATAATGCAGAAAATGTAGTAGATGATACAACTAATAAATATATTGGTGCAAGAATAACTTATGATGATGGAAAAACAATATCATTAGATTATAAAGATAATCGTTTTGAAAAATTTATAGAAAAAATAATAGAAACATATAATACTGAAAAACAAGAAAGAGAAATAATACTATTAGGAGACTTAACTAAAAACCTAATAGAAACCATTCCTATAAAAGAAGATGAAGAAAAAGAATTTTCTCAAAATAATGGAATACCATATTTTAATACAGAAGATAAAAATAAAAGTTTTCAAATAAATTATTTAAAAGAAGCCATAAGAGAAATATTACAATGCTATAAAAATTATGAAATGTTACAAATAAATGATATTAAAGGATATAACTATAAATATTCAATTGATTATAATATAGCAACAGTAAGAAAACAAATACCTTTAATTATAATAAAACAAGATGATAAATTAAATTTTATACTCGATAGGATAAATAATTTAACAATAAATGTTGATGGTATGGTAGAAAATATGGATGGAAAAGTTTTAGTAACTTGGAAAAGTAATAAAAATAATATAAATGGACAAATATTATATGATGCAACTAAAAACTTTATACAAAAGAAAGTAGAAGTAGACTCTCAAGTAATATATTACGATGATAAAAAAGAGCCTATAACTGAAAATGATAATAAAATATTAGAATTTTACTTTAATCTAAGTGATCTAGAGTTACCAGAAAATATAATAAAAATAGATAATAATTCTTTTATTACATCAAATGAAGTAATAAAAGAAAACGATAAAGAAGGAGTATTATACGAAAACACTTCAACAGAAATACTACTAACAGAAGATGAAGTAAAAATAAAAAGTACTAAATCTAAAGGATTAAATAAATATCATGGAGGAATACAAGTAGTATTAGATAAAATAGAAGAATACATAACATTTAAAAAAGTAGAAATAGAAAATGAATTATATTTATTAATGGAAAAATGTAATATTTCTAATAAAGAAAATAATTATACTTATGAAGTATTTCCAATTAAAAAAGATATAAAGCTAAATCATCCATTTGAAACAGAAGAAAACTATAAAATAGATGAAGAAGTAAAATCATTAGAAAGTGTAAAGAAATACATAAAGAAAAGAGGAGAGATTAAATAATGGGGATATTTAATACAGAACAAACACTTGAACAAACAATAGAAAAGTTATGGAGAGAAGGAGAATATGAGTTTTTACCACTATTAGATAATTATGACTTTTCATATTATAAATCAGTATTTGAAGATGAAAAACTATTAGCTGATATAGTACAAAAAATAGCACAGAATAATCTTGGTTTAGAAGAGTCTTTGAGTTATTTAGAAAGAGTTTATAAAGCAATTTGTATTACAAAAAGTAAAGAAGAAAGATTAATATTTGAAGGAATAATAGACTTATATACAGAAAATAGTAATATTTTTGTAGATTCTAATACTTTTGAAGAATTATTAGCAGTCTTTGATGATAAAAAATTAGTTTTAGAATATTTAAGAAATATTTCACATAAATCTTGTATAAAAGAAAATGAAAATAGTGAAAATATTAAAACACTAATAAAATACTTACCTAAAGCTAGAAGATATTATTATGATGATAGAGCATTACTATTATCTGCAATAGATTTAGTATCAAGTGCAGATGTTATGACAGTAAAATATGGAGAAGTAGAAGAAGTAGAAAAAATAGTAGACAAAAGAATATCTGAAGATAAAAAAGCAAATGGAATTTATGATATAGATAAAGCTGTTTTAGCAGAATTACAATATCTTTGCCATGAAAGTGGTAGTTCAATAGAAAACTTACAAAAAACTATAGAATTATCCAAGAGATATAGAAAGTTATTAGAAGAAGAATTAAAGAGATTTAAAAGTGATTTAACAGAAAAAAAATTACAAGCTATTACAGAATTTGAAAGAGAAATAACAAATGCTCTAAATGAATTTAATACAGTTTACTTAGAATTACAAAATGGACAAAAAGAAAGTGTATATGCAGAAAAAGATTCTCTACTTTTAGAGTTAAATGCAGCATATACTCAAATGAAACTAAAATTAGAAAACATTGCAGCCAATATAGGAAAAACAGCTAATATAGAAGTAAATAGAGTAAATAGTATTGCAAACCAATCAGTAGAAAGAGTAACATCTGTCTTAGAAGATAGTGATAATTTCCAAAAAGTAGTTCAAATGGTAAAAGATAGTGATGAAATGACTGAAAAAATAGAAACAATAAGAAAATTTAATCAAGAAGATTTAACAAGAGTAATTTCACAACAACAATCTATTATAAATACTCCAACAGTTCAAATAACAAATTCAGATAAAGAAGAATACCCAAAAAGAGAATTATGCTATTACTTTGATGATAGTATACCTTTAAAAGAAAGAAAACAAACATTTAGAAAAAGAAAAAAAGAATTAGAAAAAGCAGGAGAATTATTCCATGAAAAATTTGATGAAATTGCAACCTTATTAATGGCAGGTTCAGCAGTTTACATATATGGTCCATCAGGAAGTGGAAAAACATTTCTTATAAATCAACTTTCTAGACTTTTGGGTTTTGAATATATTCAAGAGACTTATATAACACAAGCATTTAACTTGGTAGGATTCATTTTAGCATCTGGAGAGTTCAGTAAATCAAATCTTTATAGATGTTATAAATATGGACTAGTTTTATCATTAGAAGAATTTGATAACAGTGTTACTGGAGAAACAATAATCCTAAATGAATTTTTAAGTAGAAGTAATACTCAATATACATTCATAAACGGAGAAACAGTTCTAAGAAGTCCAAACTTTAGAATAATAGCAACCGGTAATACAAATGGAAATGGTGGTACATTATCCTTTAATACACGTAAAGCCCTTGAACCATCTGTTCAACAACGTTTTGTTCCAGTAGAAGTAGGTTTTGATTATGATTTAATAAAAGGAATCTTAAGAGATTATCCAGAATGGTCAAAATTTGCTGTTTTATATGCCCAAGTATTAAATTGTCAAACACAAAATTCAGGAAGTGATTTCATACCTTTCTCAGCACGTATTGCCAATGAAATAAAATATTATAAAGACATGGGAGTTTTTGACGGATCAAAAGAAGATGAAGATAAATTGATAATGAAATATCAAATAGTAAAAACAACAAGTGAAGATACTAGAACACAAATAATTAGTATGCTAGAAGATGTATATGAAACTAAATTCATGGAAAAAGACTTATTAAAAATATATAAACAAATAGATAAAGAAATAAGGGAAGAAGAACATGCAAAAAGAAAAATTAAAGTGTAATAATTATAGTGATGATTTTATATTTTATGTGAAATTTGATAGTCTTACAGATATGTATTATTATTTATCTGATAATAAAAAAGTAAAAAAGATACTTAATAAAGGTAATGGTTGTGCCACACCAGGAGTAAGTAGATTTCATGGAAAACCATTTCCTGAAGCTTTAAAAATGCTTAAAGGAAGATATGCTGAAGGACTAGAGGATTTCCTAAAAACAAATGAACTATTAAAAAAGACAATCACAGAAATCAATAATGATAGAAAAGTAGTAACATCAGTATGTGGAGGAGTACCAATTGTACCCCTTGCAATTGCAGGAGTTCCTAAATGCATGTTACAATATGAACCAAATAATTCATCTGTTGTTAGAGACATATATTTTGATTTAGGATATTCAGGAGACAATGACTCTAAACAAGTATTTAATAGAGGAATAGCAACTCTACATATTATACAAGCCTTAGAAGCAAGAGGAGAAATAATAAATTTTCATGCCTTTAGTCTTGCAGAAGGTTATGGTGGATATGTTATGGTAGAAGTAACTCTAAAAAAACCAGAAGAATACTTTTTAGATATAGGTAAGTGTTATTTTCCACTGACACAAGTAGAATTTGAAAGAAGATTAGCATGGATGGTATATGATCTTTGTGATACAGGCTGGGATGATTATGGTAAAGTAGTTGATGAAAGAGTTGCAAGAAAAATGTTTAATTTCAAAAAAAACTCTCTTTATATTCCTCAGCCTTCCACTATGCATTTAGATGGCTATGATGAATTTGAAGATTGTATTAAAGTAATAAAATACTTAAACTTAGAAGATGAATTTGATATTGATAAAATAAGAGAACTAAAAAATGTAAAAACTTTAACAAAAAGAAGATAAAATATCATGAAATAAAAATAATTAATGCATGATATTTTTATATAAATGAAATTGACATTATTAATATTTGGTCTTATAATAATGTGCTAATTCATTGGTTTGTAAATGAGAAACAAGGTAGGGGGTAAGTTATAATGAATTTAAAAAGTATATTAAAGGAAACTTTAGTATTATTTGTTTTAGGAATTTTATTAATACCAATAATAAATGTAAATGCTGAGGATGCTATAAATATTGGAAATACATCTGCTACTATAAAAGGAACTGGTTATACAATTGATGAAGGACAAAAATTAATTTATCTAGATAGTAATGCTTCTGTTGAATTATCTGGTAATGCTAATAATTATGGAATAGTAGTAAAAGAAAATGCCAAAAATGTATCTATTATTTTGAATTATTATACTGCTAATACCCAAGTTGGTGGATGGAAAAATACTATTGAATTACAAGATGGTAGTAGTGTAAGATTAACATTAGTCGGAGAAAATAATTTAACTGCAGGACAAGAAGCATCTGTTATTAGAGTCCCTAAAAATACATCTTTAGTAATTGATGGAAATGGAACTTTAAATGCTACATTAAACAATGGAGGAAGTGAAGCTTCTAGTGCAATAATCGGTGCTAAGTATGATGACCCATTTGGTAATATTACTATCAATAGTGGTAATATTAATACAAGATATTATGGAGGGGGAAATCCAACAGGAATAGGTGCCGGTGATAGAAACGGTTGGGGTGAAGCAGAAGAAGAGATGAGTGGAACTATTACTTTAAATGGAGGAAATATCCACACAGAAGTATTAGGTAGTGCTAATACCGAAAAAAAAGGTCAAGTTTCCTTACAAGGAAATGGTAATGCTACTGTATATACAGATAATTTATCTATAAATGATGAAGAATTTAATGGAATAGTTTTTGATGAATCTGGAAAAAAAGGAACTGTTAAAGGTAATGTAGTCCTTGATCATGATATGAATATAGAACCTGGTACTGTTTTAACTGTTGAAGATGGTGCTAGCCTAACTATTCCTGAAAATGTTACTGTAACTAATAATGGAAGTATAGTAAATGAAGGTAATATTACTAACAATGGTACTTTACAAAATAATAAAGGATCAATAGATAATACAAAGGGTAATATTACTTCAACAACTGATATCGAAAATGTTAGTGGACATGATGTTGAAATTATATCACATGATGTTACTGTTAATGTAGGTGCTGGTGGTACTGTAAGTCCAAATAAATCTTTTGAAATAGAACATGGTAAGAGTCAAACTTTTGATATTGTACCTAATAAAGGTTATAAAATAAAATCTGTTATAGTTAATGGTGAAGATAAAACTAAAGACTTAATTAATGATAAATTAACTTTAGAAAATATCACTAAAGATATGACTATTGATGTTGAATTTGAAAGAATACTTGAAGTACAAAAAGCAATACCTATAAATAAAGATAATATAGAAAGTCCAGAAACAAATGATAGTATATTGATATATTTTGTACTTGAATTAATATCCTTAATTGGAATTAGTATATTAGGAACATATTACAAAAAACATATAAGAACAAGATAATATAAAGGTTATCTTGTTTTTGTTAAATCTACTTTCTTATCTTGTGGGGGGGGGTTACTTTATGCTATAATAATGGCATAGGTGAGCAAACTGCAAAGAAAGAAGTGGATTTATGTTAAATATTAAAAAGAACAAATTAGCTATTCTAATAATATTATTTATAATTGGAATGATTTTTATGGGAGTAACTTTTTTTATGTTTGGTCAAACTCCTGAGTCATTTTACGATATTATTTCTGAAAGTTTAACAGTATATAAAACTAATAAAAGTATTGAATTAAAAGCTTTTTGGATAATGGCTATTATAGGAATAATATTATTATTGCTATTATTTATATATAATAAAAGATTTCCAAAAAAAGAAGATGAAGATGATAATATACCACTAGTTAAAGGAGTTACTGCATCTTTAATTATCTCTATTATTGTGTATTTTATTCTTAGTGGTAATCTTTCTTTTCCTTTAATATGTATTTTGTTCTTAATTATTATTTCAAATATAATGATACCAAAAAAAGAATTTAAATTATTAGTTACATCTTGTTTTTTATACTATTCAATTTATGCAACACTTATTTTAATAAATGTTTATATAACTAAAATTACAATCTCAAATAATTTAATATTTCTTTTTACAACATTAATATCCATATTAATAATTAATTTAGAGAAAAAGTATAATATTTTAAATAAATCAATTTTATTGTTTCAAACTATAATACCTACTTTATTAACAGTCTACTTAGTAAATAGATATAGTTATCATAATGAGACTATGTATTTAGATATTCCAATAGTTGCAAGAATATTTTTTATATCTTTAATATTAATATTACAAATATATACATTATATTTTATTTGTAAAAAATATAAAACAAATGAAAAAGACTTAAATAAGCTAATATCAATCTCAACAATTATTGCTATATGTATATTTAATTTTGTAGCAGACAATAATACTAGTTTAATATTACCAAATGATTTACATCATGTTGGTGAAAATATACTATCATTTCAACAGATATTTTCCTTTAATCAAATACCTTATCTTGAATATATTCCAGTATCAGGATTATTTAGTGTTTTTTCAGGGTTTATTCTTGAATTAATAGGTGGAAAATTAATGTATTATGGAATTTCACTTGTTATAATAAACATAATATTTGCTACTACAATAATCTTACTATTAAATAAACATTTAAATAAATCAGAAACATTATTGTTTTCGATATTATTTATTCTTCCAAATTACAATCGTATATATTTAATTTTAATATCTATTTTAATATTGATGCTTCCAAAACTAATTGAAAATAGAAACTTATGGTTAAAAGTATGGTTATATTCATGTTTTATAGGAGGACTTTATTACCCAATTTATGGAGTTGCTGTATTAGTAGGAACACTTCCTTTTGCACTTGTTCAATTAGTAAATTATATAAAAAGTACAAAGTTTAAAAAGGATATAAAAAAAGTATCATTTTATATTTGGTGGGCAGTTGCATTAATACCAATAATTTTGAGTATACCATTACTATTCAATATGGCTAAACACATATTAGTTTATTCAAAACAATCAACTCTTGCTGATGGTATAAGTGTTTTTGGACAATATCCACTTGAAAACATATTAAATATATTTGAAGGACACGCTTTTATTAAAAGAATAATATTTTACTGTCTAAGATATGTTATGCCAGCTTTAGGTATATGGACTTTCTTAATTATATTATTGAGTGAATTTCAAGAAAAACTAACTATTAATAAAATCAAAGAAAAAATTAGTTCACCTAAGTTTTTAGCAATCACCTCAGGACTATCAGTTTTAATAGTATCTTATTCATATACTTTAGTTCGTGCAGATGTTAACAGATTACTTTCTAGAACAGGAAAATTAATGTGCATAATATGTGGAATGCTATTACTTGTTATTTTTGTTAAATATTTAAAAAAGAACATATCAAATTTTATAATTATGGGAATATTTATTGGATTAATAATGGCACTTGATTTTTCTCCATTAACTTCTCAAACAAATAAAATGATACACGATTATGTAGTACCTGAATCTTATAAATTAATAAAAAATAGTAAATTACCTAGACTTGGTAATGGCTTTGCTTCACCAGAAGAGTTAAATAGTTTTGTTAATGAAAAATTCAGTATAAAAAAAATGGAGAATATGTATGATAAATCACAAGAGTTACTTTCTTATGATAAAAACTTAAAATTTACATTATACGGATGTCTAGGAACTTATTATATTATGGATTTACCTACAGTTGGTCAACCAAGTGTTCATGCAATTAAAAGTAAAAAGACTAGTGATGAATTAATAGAAATAATAAAAAAATATAAACCTGTTGTAGGAAAAAATATTGCTGATAATGTACAAACTTATTACCTATACCATTGGTTAATGACAACAGATGAATATTTATATAGTAAAAAATACAAAGCTTTTCTTCCTAGAGAACTATATAAGAAAATATTTTCAAATGAACAAGGAGATAATAAGATAGAAGCAAAATTAACTAAAAAAGATTTTACAACACCAGCAGTTTCATTTGGAAAGTCATTTAAAACATTAAAAAATATTTTTGATGAACAAGATATAAAATATGATTATTCTTGTAAGTATACTAGTAATAATAAATATGTATGTGATTATAAATTAAACAAAAAAATAAAAGGAATAGATTCAGATTTTATATATTTAAAAATAGATACAAATAGAGATAATTATGATGAGAGAAATTTAATGAATACTATGGATATCGACTTCACTAATGCAGACATTTTAGTTAGTATAAGTGATGATAATAAGCAATATGCTAAAAGCAATTTATATAATGGACAACTACTTATACCAATAGGTGCAAATAATGATTGGTTATTAAATGAACATGATAATTTTAAAATTACTATAAAAGGAATTGAATCTAAGTATAAATTAAAAATAAATCAAATAAAATTTTTAAAATTAGATGTTAATAGAAAAGGGTAGATTAATATGAAAGAAAAAATTTTAGTATTTATACCTGGATACAATTGTGAAAAACAAGTAAAAAGAGTACTTGATCAATTTGATTCAGATGTTACAAAAAAATTAACTGATATTATTTTTGTAAATAATAGAAGTACTGATAATACAGAAGAAACAGTATTAAAATATAAAAATAAAAAATTAAATATCAAAGTTTTAAGAAATAATGAAAATTATAACTTAGGTGGTTCACATAAAGTAGCATTTGATTATGCTATAAAAAACAAATATGACTATGTAATTGTCTTGCATGGTGATGACCAAGCTGATATACATGATATTTTACCTATTCTAGAAACAAAAGAATATAAGAAATATGATTGTATGTTAGGTGCTAGATTTATGAAAAAATCAAAATTAATAGGATATTCTAAATTTAGAACTTTTGGAAATAAAGTTTATAATTATTTATTCTCTTTAGTAGTTAAGAAGAAAATATATGATTTAGGTTCAGGCTTAAATATGTATAATACAAACATGTTAAAAAATAAATTTTATTATAAATTTCCAGATCGATTAACATTTAATTATTGTATGATTTTAGCGGCAAATTATTATAATCATAATATTAATTTTTTTCCAATTTCATGGAGAGAAGAAGATCAAGTATCAAATGTAAAAATGATAAATCAAGCATTTAATGTATTAAAAATGTTATTTAAATATAAAATTAATCACGAATATATAAAACAAGAATTTAGAGATAATATTATAGAAGAATATAAAGCAAAAGAAATAAAATAGGAGTAAATAATGAATCAAAAACTAAATATTTTAATTAAACAAATAATTTCTTTTGTATTAGTCTCTGGAATAGGTTGGTTACTTGATTTTAGTACATATTTTCTTTTAACACACTTTTTAAAATTTAGAGTTATGTATGCTAATATGCTAAGTGCTATTCCTGCACTTACGTATGTTTTTATCTTATCAAATAAAAAAATATTTAAAAATGATAATTCAAAATTGAGTATAAAAACTAAATATTTTATCTACTTTATCTATCAATTAATACTAGTTAGTTCTATATCATTATTTGGAGAGTTTTTATATAAATTATTAATAAATAAAATAGATATAAAAATAATTTTAAATAATTTAAAAATAATTATTAAAATATTTATTACTCCAATTACTATGATATTAAACTTTATTATTATGAAAAATTTAATAGAAAAACTTTAAGAGGTAAATTTATGAAAGATAAAAAAATATATTATATTATTAATTCTATATTTATAATCACAACTTTAAGTATATTATTTTTACATAAGTATAATTATATAACTGTTAATTTAAATAACATTGTAATATTAACTATAATATTTTTATTAATTCACTTATTTAAATGTCTAAGACAGTACTTATTATTAATAGAAGAGAATATCCATATTAATGAATTTATAAATTTATATATAAAGTCAACTTTTTGTTCAATTATATTACCATATAAAATAGGAGAGTTATATAAAGCATATTTGTATGGTTATAAAATAAAAAATTATATAAAAGGTATAATTACAGTGATTATAGATAAGTTCTGTGATGCAATATTCTTATTAATAATATTTATTCCATTTGAATTAAGAAATAATCTAAACTTATCTACTATTACATGGATACTACTTATTTTTGCAATCTTATCAATAATTATATATCTAAGTTTTAGACCTACATATTATTATTTAAATAAACATTTTATGTTGCACAGTAGTTCTAAAAAGAGCAATTTTGTCTTAAAATATTTAGAAAAAGTATATGATATTTATAAAGTAATATTTCATATGATAAAAGGAAGAGAGTTACTTTTAATGTTATCTACAATACTAGCTTGGATATTTGAATTTATTTTGATAAATAATTTTGAAGTAGGTAATTTTATTAATTACTATAATATAACATTTTTTGAAACACAAAATAATATTTTACAAAATTATATAATAATAAGTATAGTAGGCTTTGGATTAATAGAGTTAGTAAATATATTAAGAAAACTTTGGAGGATAAAATGAAAAAAGTAGTTATAATTTATGATGATACAGTAGAAGTTTCACCAAGAATAAAAACAATTATAGGAAAAAATAGTTATGGTGATATAGTCATAAAAAGAAAAAACTTGTTCAATAAATTTAAAGAAATATTAGAAACAAGTAAAATTGATTATAAATTAATAAGAATAAGAGATTTAGATGAAATAGACGATAAATTAATAAATAGTCTTGATAATAAAATAGTACTACATTATTTTTCAAACTGTCCAGTAAATGATACTTCTAACTTTGACTTGTTCATAAATAAATTAATATATGCTAAAGAAAACTTTATGGTTTATAACGGAAGTTTAGTAGGTTTAATTTTTAAAGATAAAAATAGTTATATACACTTTTTAGAAAATTATAAATACGATAAAAAAATAGAAAGTTATATTTCTTTTGAAAAAATGCAAATAAAAAATTGCTTAGATATTTCAAATTATCAAAATCTATTATATTACATATCTGGTGGATTTGATGCTAGATATTTCAATAGTATTAGTGGTGATGAATACACAGTAGTTAAAGCATCTAATGATAAAAAGAAAATGAAAATGGAGTATACTTACTATCATTTATTACCTGATGAGATGAAAAAATGGATGGTTATGCCTTATAACTTTATAGAAGAAGAAAATAGGGCATCTTATACAATGGAAAGAATGCCTATGACAGATATTGCAATACGTTGGACACATGGAGCAGTTAATCTAGAAGAATTTAAAATGATTCTTGATAAAAGCTTCCGTTTTATAAAAGAAAGACCATTAAAAGAAGTTAGTAGTAGTAAATACTTAGAAATTGCTAATAAGCTATATTTAGAAAAGTTAGATAATAGAATAGAAGATTTAAAAAAGTGTAAAGAATACAAAAAAATAAGCTTACTTATTGAATCTGGAACAGATTTTAAAAATATAGATGAAATTATAGACTTATATAAAGAGATATATAATAAAGAAATAAAAAAAGATAAAGATAATGTTTTAGCTATAAGTCATGGAGATTTATTTTTTGCAAACATGCTATATAGCAAAGAAGTTAATATGTTAAAATTAATTGATCCTAAAGGAGCATTAGAAGAAAAAGATTTATGGATACATCCATATTATGATATTGCAAAACTATCACACTCTATATGTGGTAAGTATGATTTCTTTAATGTAGATGGTTTCTCAATATATTTAAATAAAGATATGAAATTTGAACTTTATATTAATAAAACTAATAATAAATATGTAGAAATATTTAAAGAATACTTAAAAGAGAACAATTATGATTATAATCTAGTTAGAACATACGAAGCATCTTTATTTCTATCGATGTTACCACTTCATATAGATAATCCACAAAAAGTTTTTGGATTTATACTAAATGCAATTAATATATTAAAGGAGTTGAAAGACAATGTATAAAGAAGTTACATTAGTATTTGATATAGATGGAACTATTTGTCCAATAAAAAGAAAAGAAGAAGATTATGCTGATTTAATACCAGATAATGAAATATTAGACAAAATAAAATATTATAAAAATGAAGGAGCCAAAATAGTTTTATATACATCTAGAAATATGAATAGTTATAAAGGTAACGTAGGACTTATAAATGCTAATACAGCACCCGTACTATTAAAATGGTTAAAAAAGTGGGATATTCCATATGATGAAATAGTTTTTGGAAAGATTTGGCCAGGACATAAAGGTTTTTATATAGATGATCGTTCTATAAGACCTGATGAGTTTTTAGAACATACCTATGAAGAATTAGAAGAAATTTGTAAAAAATCATCTGTTAACAAGGAGGATTAATATGGAAGTAGTAATTACTATGGCTGGTTTAGGTTCAAGATTTCAAAAAGCAGGATATAAAGAACCTAAGTTTATGATAAAAGCTTTTGGAAAAACATTATTTGAATGGTCTATGGATAGTTTAATAGGATTAAATGATGACAATATAAAATATACTTTTATAGTAAGAAAAGAATGTAAAGCAAAAGAATTTATAGAAGAAAAAGTCAAAAAATATAATATTAATCATTGCCATATCATAGAAATAGACTATTTAACAGATGGACAAGCAACAACATGTATGTTAGCAAACTCCTTATGGGATAAAGAAGATGAATTATTAGTTTATAATATTGATACTTATGTTGAACCATATGAAATGAAAAAAGAAGATTTTAAAGGAGATGGATTTATTCCATGTTTTAAAGCAGAAGGAGATCATTGGAGTTTTGTAAAAACAGATGATAATGGAAAAGTAATAGAAGTAAAAGAAAAAGAAAGGATTAGTGATAATTGCACAATAGGAGCATATTACTTTAAAACCTGTAAATTATTTGAACGATTATATGATGAATATTATAACCAAGAAAAAACTACAAATAATCAAGAAAAGTATATTGCACCATTATATAATTATATGTTAGAAAAAAATATGAAATTATATATTTCCAATATACCTAAAGAAAAAGTTCATGTATTAGGTACACCTGATGAACTAGATTATTTTTTAAAAAATTATAAAATAAAAAAATAAAAACCCTTGATAAACAAGGGTAATTTTTATTATGGGGCGATATATCGGGATCGAACCGATGCATACTGGTGCCACAAACCAGCGTGTTAACCACTTCACCAATATCGCCATGTCAAAAATACAAATATATTTTACCAATAAATATAGACTTTTGCAACTATTTTTTTAATTTTTGGTTTTATACCTATACACAAAAGTACTATAAGAATAAGTTACAAAGAAGGAGGATATTATGAACGAATATAATTATAACTTTAATGATGTGAATATAAATTCATATACACCTGCCTATGATCCTAATGATAGATTAAATACAATGATGGTAGGAGGAATGAATATATTTACACCACAAGATGCATATGAGAGGGGAAACTTATTTAAAGATTTATATAATCAATATAAAAATTATAAACCTTATAAACTAGTTGCAAAAGATGAAAGACAAAAACTATTTCTAGAATTTAGTCAAATGGATTTTGCTGCTCATGAATTAAACCTTTATCTAGATTTACATCCCGAAGATAAGAATGCTTTAACTTTATTTAACGAATATAGAAGAAAAGCAAATAGTCTACTTGATAAATACGAGAGTATGTATGGACCACTTACTATTAATAGTGATGCTTTAAATAAATCTCCATTCTTATGGGAAGAAGAAAACTTTCCATTTGATAAGGGAGGTGTAAGTAATGTTTAGATATCAAAAAAGATTACAATTTCCTGTTGATATAAAAAGTAAAGATGTACATCTTGCTAAAATATTAATAGATCAATATGGAGGATCTCAAAGTGAACTAGCAGCCGCTCTTCGTTATTTTAATCAAAGATATACTATGCCTGATAACAAAGGTAAAGCATTACTCACAGACATTGCAACAGAAGAGTTAAGCCACTTAGAAATTATTGCTACAATGGTTTGTCAATTAATGAAAGGTGCAACTGTTGAAGAAATAAAAAAAGCAGGACTTGATGCTCATTATGCTGAACATAAAAAATCTCTATATCCAACAGATTCTAATGGAGTACCATTTACAATAACTTATGTTTCAACAACAGGAGACCCACTTGCTGATATATCTGAGGATATGGCTGCCGAACAAAAAGCTCGTGCAGTATATGAAAATATTATTGATTTAACTGATGACCCAGATGTTTTAAAGCCTCTTCTTTGGTTAAGACAAAGAGAAATAGTTCATTATAATCGTTTTAAAGAATTATTTGAATACTATCAATCTATGTTTACTAAAGTACAAGATAAAAAAGATAATAATACTAATATGAATAATACATCTTTAAACTTAAATAATTTTAATATTCCATTTGATAATTATATGTTAACAGATTTTGATATTACCAAAAGAAATTAAAAAAATAGTTAAAATAAATTAGAATACACCTTCAAAAGAGGTGTTTTCTTATTACTTCAATAACACAGCAAATAATATAAACATATAAATTTATATTTTTATTATATATTTAAAAGTGATATAATAAATCTATAAGATAGATACTAGGAGAAATTTATGATTAATTTTTATGATTTATTAGGAGTTAGTTCTAATGCCACTAGTGATGAAATAAAAACATCTTATAGAAATATGGTAAAGAAATATCATCCTGATGTTAATGGAAGTCAAGAAGCACAAAAAGTTATAAGAAGCTTAAACGAAGCAAAAACCACTTTACTTGATGAAGAAAAAAGAAAAGAATATGATGAAATATTACAAGGAATAAATAATTCTAAACAATTTTCTAAAGAAAAATCAGAAACATACACAGGAAAAACAGAAGAGTATAAAGAAAACTATGAAGAAGTATATATAACTAGATGGCAATACTATATTAACTATATAAAAAATGGATTAGACAAAGTATGGATAAAATTATTAAAAACTTTCCTAGTAATTATAAACCTTTTAATATTTTCACTTTTTAAAGCAATAATCATCTTTATAGTATTCCTTTTATATGTAACAGATGAAATTATAGATTATTTTGTAGTCTTTCTTTTTATTATGTCATTTGTTTATCTATTCATATTAAAAGATATACCATATCCAGATTATATTTCTTTTATTCCAGCTCATGTTGAAAACTTTATTTTATTATTTACAATTGCAACCACAATAGAAGTATTAAAAGTATTAATGTTTACTAAATCTACAAATTTATATGCGTTTTTTCAAAATA
The DNA here is from genome assembly GCA_947623665.1 of uncultured Bacilli bacterium. Classification (GTDB taxonomy): domain Bacteria; phylum Bacillota_I; class Bacilli_A; order RF39; family UBA660; genus CANRDQ01. The sequence goes on along the minus strand of CANQHJ010000013.1, from coordinate 8,221 downwards.
TTCATGACAAAATATTTATTTATATATTAATGAAATAGTATACGACAAATATACTGTTTTTTCTTGTTTATAAAAATAACACGTGCTATAATGAAAATAATGGAGGGTATGATATGGAATATAAAAGAGATTTAGATAAGCACATATTTCGTGGATATGATATTCGTGGAGTATATGGAAAAAATATAACAGAAGATGTAGCTTATACAATTGGAGTAGGATTTGGAAACTACATAAATGAAATAGGAAAGAAAAAATGTATAGTTGGATATGATAATAGATTATCATCAACTTCACTACACGATGCTTTAACAAAAGGATTAATGGAAGCAGGAATAGATGTAATATCACTTGGACTTGTAACAACACCAATGTATTATTATGCCGCAATAAAACTTGAAATACCATCAGGAATAATGATTACTGCAAGCCACAATCCAACAGATGAAAATGGATTTAAAATAGCATTTGATGAAAGTGGAAATGCTAAAGGACAAGAAATACAAGATTTTTATAAATACATTGTACAAGGAAACTTCACTAAAAAAGAAGGAAGCCTAAGTACTTATGATATTAGAAATGATTATATAGAATTATTTAAAAAATCATTAAATTTTGGACCAAGAAGAGTAAAAGCAGTTATTGACTGTGGAAATGGAACTACTAGTATTATTGCTAAAGAAATGTTCTCACAATTTAATATAGAACTTATAGATATTTTTAGTGAAAGTGATGGAAGCTTTCCAAATCATCATCCAGACCCATCAATTGAAGCTAACTTAGAAACTTTAAAGAAAACAGTAATAGAAAATCATGCTGATGTTGGTCTTGCTTTTGATGGTGATGGAGATAGAGTAGGAGTAGTAACAGAAAAAGGAGTATTTATTCCAAATGACTGGTATATGATTATTATGATACGTAGTATGATTAATGAAGTTCGTAATAAAAAATTCCTTTATGATGTAAAATGTAGTAAAGCCCTACAAGATGAAATAGATAAATTAGGTGCTAAAGGAATTTGTTATAGAACAGGAAACTCTTATACAAAATCTAAAACAAAAGAAGAAGATCTACCTTTTGGAGGAGAATTATCAGGACATGTATATTTCAGAGATCGTTTTCCAGGATTTGATAGTGGAATATATGCAGCTCTTCGTTTAGTTGAATTATTATCTAAAACAGATAAAACAGTAACAGATTTATTATCAGGAATAAATAAATATTACTCAACAGAAGAAATTAAGTTCCCATCAGATGACGATAAAAAATTTGAAGTAGTAGAAAAAGTAAATCTTTATGCAAATGAAAAAGGTTATAAGACTCTAACTATAGATGGAGTAAAAGTATTATTTGATGATGGTTGGGCATTAGTTAGAGCATCTAATACTGGACCAAATTTAACTGCAAGATTCGAAGCATCAACAGAAGAAAGATTAGAACAGTTACAACAAGAATTTACTTCAATAATCAATGAATATAATAAATAAAATTAACAATTTCCATTTTTTGGAGATTGTTTTTTTGCTGAAAATAAAAGGTAATTAACACCAAATGACAAATTTACAAAAAAAAATCTTGTCTATTATTTATTTTAATGTTATTATTTTATTATAGGAGGGATACATAATAATATGAGGAACAAGAATGAGAAACAAGCAGAAAGTAGAAAACGCTTAGTTCTATCCATTCTAGCAGTTCTAGTCTTGGTATTGTTGGTAATAGGGGTAACCTATGGAGTATATTCATACACAGATGAAGGTGTACAAGAGAATGTCATTAGAACAGGTAATATCCTTTTTACACATTCAGAAAATACTAATGGCATTATGATAACTGATGCACTACCAATAAGTGATGCCGAAGGAAAAGTAATCCCTGCCACTGGTCGCAACATTACACAAGGATATTTCGATTTTTCTTTAACTGCAACCATTATAACACCAGCAGATATTAAATACGAAATATACGGTATTGATACATCACCAAGTGATAGTAAGTTAAAACCAGAATATGTAAAAGTCTATTTGACGAATGCTGAGAATGAGACAGCTATCGATGGATATGACGAAAGCAGTTTACCAACATTTAGTTCTCTACCTACTGCAAGTGATGGTGTTAATAAAAAACTAAGTGAAGGTGTTTTCTCTGAAAGTGGAACTAGAAAGTATAGACTTAGAATATGGGTATCAGATAATTATCCAATACTTGAGAAAAATGGTAATAAAGAAACTTTTTCAATGAAAGTAAATGTTACCGCAACTGCATAAAAAAGAAAAAATAATAAATATAAAATGGAGGAGAAAATGGGAAATAATAATCAAAACCAAAATGAAAATCAATCAAAACAAATACTATTATCAGTACTTGCAATTGCTATTTTAGTAGTTGCAGTAGTAGGTGTATCATTTGCTGCATTTACTTACTCAAAAACAGGACAAAAAGAAAATACAATCACAACTGGTACAATCACAATGGAATATACAGAAGATACAAATGGTATTAACATTACAAATGCTATGCCAGTAGATGAAACAACTGGTAAAGCAATAACTGCAAGTGATGCTGGAAAAGCAGGAACTGCTGCAGAAGGAGCAGGAGTATTTGACTTCACAGTACAAGCAACAATTTCAGGAGATGTTACAATTCCTTATGAAGTATCTGCAAGAAAATTAACTGTTGATACAGCAGATGGAACAACAATTCAATTACCAGATGAAAATATAAGATTATATCTAGAAAAAGATACTGCAGGTGGAGATAGTTATACAGAAGTTAGCTCTCCAGCAGCATTCAGTGCTAATGGAACAGGTGAATCTGGAGTAGGAACTCCAACAACTAACATGGTTCTAGATAGTGGATCATTTACTAGAACTCAAACTATTAAATATAGACTTCGTATGTGGGTTGATCAAGCATATGTAGTAACTGATAAAAAAGCTCAATACAAAGTAGCTGTTGACGTTTACGGAAAAGCTCAATAATTATAGTATGAAATAAGTTTTGATTGTCGAGTCGCAAGTGCGACTCTTTTCATTTGTACAAATATAAAAAAGGTACTAACTATTTAGTACCTTTATCATCATTAATTTGAGGAATATTTATAATTTCAGGACTAGACATATTAACAGTATTATTTCCACTAAGTTGAATAGTAACAGGCTTTTTATTGTTTCCTGGTAAATTTTTATTTAGCTTAAAGCTATTAAGCTTAACACTAGGAAGTATTCTAGGTTTAGCTCCTAATTTGTTATAATAATCTTCTTTTTCAGGAGTTTCTTCTAATATTTCTAATACATCTTCATCAGTTTCCTCACCATCAAATAAATCTTCAATATTATTGTTCTCTTCATCAGGTGGAACAATCTTAATTTCTTCTGTTTCTATTTGAATATTACCAACACCAGATATAGAAATTACTTTAGGATCCTCTTCCTCTTCACCATTTTCTTCATCTTTTTCTTCTAAATCACCATCAACATCAGTATTACTATCATCAACAGAAGGAAGATCAATAATATCATCATTTTCATCTGTATTAACATTAACCAATTCATCTTCTTTATCATCAAGAACAACTTCATCATCTTTTTCTTCATCTTTTGGACTAGCAATTTCCTCATCATGATTTTCTTCATATTCTTCAAGATTATGTTTAAATATTGACTCTAAATCATCATCAACATCAATTACTTTATAAACTTCATCAAAACTAGTATCACCTGATAAAACTTTTATTAATGCATCTTGAAGCATTGCAATAACCTTAGGTGTATAAACAATTTCTCTCAAATCATCTTTTTCAATATTTTCAGTTAAAGCATCTCTAATTTGATCATCGATTTCTAAAACTTCATGTATTGCAACACGACCTTTATAGCCATGAGAACAATCCTTACAACCATTAGGGTTTGCAGTAAATAATTTATCCACATCTTTATTTAAAGCAACTTTAAATACCTTTTTCTCATATGGAGTAGCTTCTTTTTCAACTCTACAATGTGGGCAAAGTTTTTTAGCAAGTCTTTGAGAAATAATTCCTGTCAAAGCAGAAGAGAGTAGGTATCTCTCAACATTCATATCTAAAAGTCTCTCAATTGTAGACAAAGAGTTATTAGTATGTATTGTAGATAAAACTAAATGTCCTGTAATAGATGCACGGACTGCTATCTGGGCAGTTTCACTATCACGAATCTCTCCAATTAGAATAATATTAGGATCTTGTCTTAAAATAGATCTTAAAACAGTAGCAAAATCTAATCCAATCTCACTATTAACTTGAACTTGATTCATACCTTCAATATTCATCTCTATTGGATCTTCAACAGTAATTATATTAGTCTCTTCTTTATTAAGTTCCTGTAAAACCGAATAAACAGTTGTACTTTTACCACTACCAGTAGCACCAGTAACTAAAATAATACCATTTGGAACATGTATCATTCTATTTAATTTTTCAAAATTTTTCTCATGAAATCCTAAAGCTTTCATTCCAGATAAACTTCTAGAATAATCTAAAATACGAATAACAACTTTTTCTCCTTCATTAGTAGGAAGACTAGAAACACGCATATCCAAATCCATTCCACCAATATTCCCTTTAATTGCACCATCTTGAGGTAATCTACTTTCAGTAATATTCATAGAAGCAAGTAACTTAAGTCTCGTAACTAAATTTCTTTCATAAATTTTTGGTATAAAAGTATAATCTTTAAGTTCACCATCAATTCTCATCCTAACGATAAGCCCATTTTCTCTAGGATCAAAATGTATATCGCTGGCATTACTTTTTGCAGACTGTACAATAATAAAGTCAGCAATCTGAGTAATAGGTGTTTTGACAAAATCAAATGTGACCATATCGTTTCTTCCCCTTTTTCTATCTTTTTATATAGTATTTTCCTATTATTTATTATATAATATAATTATAAGAATATCAAGAAGGTGGAGAGTGTTTGATGAAAAAAAATAATAAAGGATTTGTCCTAGTAGAAACACTAGTAGTATCTGTTGCCATTGCTGCAATTTTTTCAGTAATTTATACAAATATTGTCCCTGTACTTGGAGAATATGAAAAAGTAGAACCTTATGATGACTTAGATACAAAATATATTGCTCATTGGATGAGAATGTTAGTTATAAAACAAGGAAATAATAAACTTTCTGTTGAATTAGGAAAACTAAGCCCAAACTCTAATAACTATTTTGAAATAAAGAAAAATAAAAAAGAAACTACTGAAGAAAAAAGATTTCAAGAAATAACTAATAAATGTAATCAGTATTTTACAAATTCCTATACATGCATAAACTTTTTTAAACAATTTAATATTACAAAATTTTATATAGTACCTTATAATATATCTGGCCTTACTGGTAATGCTGGATTCAAAAAACAAGTAAAAGATGATTTTGGAGATTATCCAGGTTTACAAGGATATGTTGATTCTCTTCCTAAATATAATAAAGGTTCTAAAGCAACAAATTATTACAGAATAATTGTAGAAGTAGAACGTAATAATGATTTAAAAAATAGTGAAGATAATTATACAACTTATGCAACAGTGGAGGTGAATGAACGTGTTAAAAACTATATTAATAGATAATAAAGGAATGAGTGTTGTAGAAGTAATTATAACTTTCACTTTAGTTGCAACCATATCATTATCACTTTTAAATGTAGTAATGACTTATAAAGATAGAGAAGAAACAGAATCATATAAACAAGAAATAATTAGTTATAAAAATACAATTACAAAATTAATACAAGATGATGCAACTAAATATATTATAAAAAGTATAGAAAAAGTAAGTGAAACAAAAGGAAAACTTTGCAAACAATATGAAGGAACACATCCCTCTGTAGAAAATACTTTAAATGTCTTATCATATAAAATATCATTTGTTTTAACAGATGAAGTAAGAATTTTAACTATAGATAGATTAAACAATGTGATAACATATTCAGAAACAGGAAAAGATAATACACGAGAAGAAGTAGATCATCCTCTACCGAATTTAGGAACTTCATCAAAAGAAAGAGTAGGAAAATATGAATGTGTAAAGATTCCTTCACTTAGAATAAGTGATATGAGTATAAAAGAAGAAAATGGCTTCTTCAAAGTAGATATAAACTTTTATCATAATAAAGTAAAACTAGAAAACAGATATGGAATTCATATTATTGCACCAATTAATTTTACATAATTAAAAATAAAACTAAAGCAATACCAATACTAGCAATCCTTCCAAGTAAAAAGTTTTTATATTTAACACGTTTATTATCTATAATACTAGAAACCTGCAAATGAACAGAAATAGATCCAAAACAAATAAAAGATAATATAAGTATACTTTTAAAAATAATAGGAATACTTATATTTTTTAATGTAGTAATACCAAGAGTTAAATCAAAAAGACCATTTATAAAAACTTTAAAAAAAGTATTTAAACTTATATAGTTAGTAATAACACTAGATATTATGAAAGAAAATATAGTTGTACCCATAATAATGGTCAATATATTGAAAGTATTTTTTAAAGATGTTGTAAGAGCATTTGAAAAAGAAGCATTTTTATATGTAAATGAAAAATTAGTATAATTATTCTTTCTACAAGGTCTAATAAAAAATGCTATAATAAAGTTAGATATAAAATGAGCAAGTAAAATCTTTATACAAATACTCTTATCTAGTACAACTAAATAAACTACATTAAGTATGAATAGGGGATTAGAAAAATGTGTAAAGGTGAGTAAATAATTAGCATCATCAACACTAATTAATTGTTTATCAAGAAGCATCATAATGTTTTTAGCACCACTTGGAAATCCAGATATTAAACTGATTAAAATAATATATCCACAGTTTGCACTAATATGAAAAATTTTTTCTATAAAAGGTTTAATAATCTTACCAAATATAACAACTGCATTATATTCAATTAAAAGATTAGTAAGTAAAAACATAGGAAAAAAAGTAGGAAATAAAACTTTAAAAAATATATTAAGCGCTACAAGTATTTGACTTTTTATACTATTAGGAAATAAAAATAAAGCTACTATGATTAAAATAAAATTTACAATTAATATAAAATCTTTATATTTTTTTAACATATTTCACCTACTTTTTGTTATAATTTAGATAGAAAGGTTGATTAGATGTTTAATAAAACTTATGAAACAATAAAAAAATTTATTAAAGAAAACTATAAAAGTATAATATTTTTCTCTATACTTTATTTTCTTGTATTATGTCCAGTTGACTATTATATAATAACTGGAGGAGGAACAGTAAATGTAGATGATAGAGTAGAAATAAAGAATGCTTATAAAAGTAAGGGAAGTCTTAATCTAGCATATGTTTCACAATTAAAAGGAACTATTTTTACATGGGCTCTTTCATACATTATGCCATCATGGGAAAGAGAAAATATAGCTGATTATAAAATAGAAGAAAATGAAACAAAAGAAGATATAGCATTCAGAGATAGCTTAGAATTAGATGTTGCAAATGAAAACGCTATAAAAGAAGCATATACGAAAGCCAAGAAAAAAGTAAAAATAAAAGATACACATTTATATGTAATCTATGTAGAAAAACATAATAAAGGAAAAATAAAAGTAGGAGATGAACTATTAGAAGTAAAAGGAAATAAAATAAGTTCTTTTGAAGATTTGAGAGAAGTAATTAATAGTTGCAGTGAAAACGAAAAGATTAAAATAAAAGTAAAAAGAAACAAAAAAGAAATAGAAAAAGAAATTGAAGTATTTAAAGAAAAGGGAGAACTTTTAATAGGAGTGATGGTAGAAAGATTAGATGAATATAAAACAAATCCTAAAATAAAATTTAATTTTAAATCATCAGAAAGTGGACCAAGTGGGGGATTATTATTAACTTTAGATATTTATAATAAATTAACTAAAAAAGATATAACAAAAGGATTAAAAATTGTTGGAACAGGAACTATTGAAAGAGATGGTACAGTAGGTGAAATAGGTGGAGTAAAATATAAATTAATGGGTGCAGTAAAAGCTAAAGCAGACATTTTTATCGTACCAAGTGGAGATAATTATAAAGAAGCAATAAAATATAAAAAGGAAAATAATTATGACATTAAAATAATAGAAGCAGATAATTTTGAAAATGTAATAAAAAAATTAAAAAACTTATAATTTAGTATTTTAAATATGAAACCATAAGTAAAAATAATATTTTTATATAATGAA
>CANQHJ010000012.1 GCA_947623665.1 uncultured Bacilli bacterium | reverse complement strand
CGTTTTTCTAGATTTTTATTAATATTTATGGTATAATCTTTCTCGTTGTAAGAAAGAAGTGAAATGTATGAAAAAAAGGAATATTGCAATTATTGCACATGTTGACCATGGTAAAACTAAACTTGTAGATGGTATTTTAAAATCATCTGGTATGTTTCGTGATAATGAAGATACATCTAATATTTCTATGGATTCTAATGATTTGGAGAAAGAACGTGGAATTACTATTTTAGCAAAAACTACTGCGCTTGATTATAAGGGTATTAGAATTAATATAATGGATACTCCAGGACATGCTGACTTTGGTGGAGAAGTTGAGAGAATTATGAAAATGGTTGATGGAGTATTACTTGTAGTTGATGCTTATGAAGGCCCTATGCCTCAAACTCGTTTTGTTTTAAAAAAAGCATTTGAAGCAAAAGTAAAACCTATTGTTGTTATTAATAAGGTTGATAAAGAGAGTGCAAGAGTTGATGCAGTACTTGATGAGATACTTGATTTATTTATTGAGTTAGGTGCGGATGATAGTCAACTTGAATTTAAGACACTTTATACTTCAGCTTTAAATGGAACTTCTAGTTTAGATAGTGATGTTTCAACACAAAAGCCTGGTTTTGAAAATGTTTTGGATGCTATAATTGAAGAGATTCCTGAACCTAAGGGAGATGTTAATACTAATTTACAATTTCAACCTGCTTTACTTGATTATAATGAGTTTGTTGGAAGAATTGGTATTGGACGTGTTCATAATGGTAAAATCAAAGTTGGGGAAATGGTTAGTTGTTGTAGATTAGATGGAACAGTAAAACAATTTAGAATCCAAAAATTATTTGGTTTTTATGGATATAAACGTATTGAAATAGAACAAGCAGAAGCAGGAGATATTATTGCAGTTGCAGGACTTGCGGATATTTCAGTAGGAGAGACTCTTTGTGAGGTTGGGAAAGAGGATGCTTTACCTAAACTTCATATTGATGAGCCTACACTTCAAATGACTTTTGGTGCTAATTCATCTCCTTTTGTTGGTAAGGATGGTAAGATAGTTACTGCAAGAAAAATAGAAGAAAGACTTAATCGTGAAACACAAAGAGATGTTAGTTTAAAAGTAGAACCAGCAACTAATGAATCATTTTTAGTATCTGGTCGTGGAGAACTTCATCTTGGTATATTAATTGAAAATATGCGTCGTGAAGGTTTTGAACTTGAAGTATCTAAGCCTACAGTAATTATTAGAGATATAGATGGTGTTAAGAGTGAACCATATGAAGAGTTACAAATAGAAGTTCCAGAAGAGAGTGTTGGTACTATAATTGAGCAATTAGGTATGCGTGGTGGAATTATGGAGAATATGACTAACTTTGAAAATCAAGTGAGATTACTTTATACAATTCCTTCTCGTGGATTAATTGGTTTTTCAACTGATTTTATGACTATGACTAAAGGTTATGGTATTATGAATCATACTTTTAAAGAATATAGACCTTATGAAGATATTGATTTTGGTGAGAGAAAACTTGGGGTTTTAGTTTCTATGGAAAATGGTACATCAACTGCTTATTCAATTGGTAGTTTGGAAGATAGAGGTACTATGTTTATTGAACCTGGAGTAGATGTTTATGAGGGTATGATTGTTGGAGAGTGTAATCGTGATAATGATTTAGCGGTTAATGTTGTTAAGGGTAAAAACTTAACTAATGTGCGTGCTGCTGGAAGTGATCATACAGTAGTTTTGAAAAGACCTAGACCTATTTCTTTAGAGTATGCACTTGATTATATTAATTTTGATGAGCTTGTTGAAATTACTCCAAACTTTATACGCTTACGTAAAAAGATTCTTAATACAGAAGAAAGAAAAAAATTTGATGCAAGAAATAAAAACTAATCATTTGGTTAGTTTTTTGTTGTATTATTTTTATCTTGTGATATAATAAATTTTAAATTTGGAGGTAGTTGTTGAATGAAGAAAAAAGATGAATATGATGAAATAATCGATATAATAAATGGGTATTCTAGTTTACCAGAGGTTATTAGTAATAAAAATATAATTAGTGCATATGATTTAAAAGAAATCTTAAAAGAGGATTTTTCTAGATTTGGTTCTGTTGATGATGATAAGACTATATTAAAGAAAAGTATTAATGATTTTCTTTTGAAAAATCCATCTAACTTAGTTGATGGAGGTTTAAATTTTATAAAAAATGTTATTCCTAGAAAAAACTTTAAAGGAGAATGCTTAGAGGTTAGTTTATATAATTCTGATGATAAAAATATAATTAGATTTGAAATTTTTATTGAGTATAAGCGTTATGAACTTCGTACAAAAGTAGAATATTTTAAAATATCTAAAAATAAAGATAGCAAGTTTATTTCTATAGATAAATATCCAAGTGATGGTAGTTATTATCCATCAAGATATTTTGTAGATAATAGTGTATATAAAGATTTTGTTAATAAAAACGAAGAGATGTTAATGAATGTGTTTAATAAGATGGAAGAAGAAAAAAGAATTTTTGATCTTAAACAATGTAAAGATACATTTACTCAAGTATTGGGTGATGAAAACTTTTTAGTTGATTTTAGTTTTTCTTCTAAAGATAATTTTGTTTGTAGTTATGGATTAAAAGATGAGAAATTAAGAAAAGAGACTGATAGAGAATGGGGAGGAAGACAGACTCTAAGGGAGATACTTAATGAAAAAGAAGATTATATTTTAAAAAGAATACCTATTAACGTTAAAGATTTAGAAAAAGCTTATAAGAATATTGTAGAAAACTATTTTAGTGAAGATGAATATGAAGATAATAAAGTAAAATGTGAAAATAATAAATATGATTTTGTAAATTCTGTTGATGATTTTAAAGATATTAATAGTGAAGTTTTTAATTTAGTAGATAAAATTAGAGATGAATATGAAGATGTATTGGAACTTTCTAATGGGAAAATTGATGAAGATATTAATAGACTTTATATAGAGTTTTTATATAATGTTATTGAATTTAATAATAAAGGTATAAATATAAAAAGTAAAGATTTAGAAAAAGTAAATTATAGTGCTAGATGTTTTAAATCTGTTATAGAGCAAAAAAGAATATTGCCAAAAGGTAAAGTTGTTAATACTTCTTCAGGAGTAAAAGTTATAGATGGTAATCTGTATGTAAGTACAAAAGAATCTAATAATAAAAGAAAAGTATTATTTTAAAAGAAAGCTTAGTTTATTACTAAGTTTTTTTATAAATAAAAAAAGCATCTTATTCAGATGCTTCTTCGTTTTCATTATTTTCAACTTTTTCTTCTTCTACATTTTCTTCTACAACTTCATTTATGTTGTAATTATTGTTTTGTGATTTTGTATTGTTTTCTTTATTTAATGTTCTTTTTTCTCTAACTGTCATTCTTACTTTTGTACCATCTTCTAATCTAACTACTTGAAGATTTAACTTTCTTGCTCTTTTTGTACTATTTAAAGCATGAGAACGATCATTTCCTTTTAAAGGTTTTCTGTTAGTTACTTTAACTGCCATTTTTCTTCCTCCTTTATAATATAGTATTTCACTCGCTTTATAATTCTACCATAAATGTTTGGCTTAGTCAAATAAAACCTATATTTTATCTAGTGTTTATGATAAAATAAAGTAGAAGGAGGGAAGATTATGTATACACCACTTAATGTAAAAAGTAACTATTCACTTTTATCTAGTTTACTTAAAATAGATGATATTATAGAGTATTCTAAAACTCATAATCTTTCCTCTGCAGTACTTTGTGATAATAGTATGTTTGGAGTTTGTGAATTTTATCATAAATGTAGAAATAATAATATAAAACCTATTATTGGATTTGAAGTTAAATATAAAGATAATTATATTTGTCTTTATGCTAAGGATTATGATGGATATAAGAGTTTAATTAAGATTTGTACTATTCAAAATGAAAAAGATGTAGTAAGAGAAGATTTAGAGAAATATAATAATTCTTTGATATGTGTTCTTCCTTTTAAATATGTAGATATATATGAAGATATTAAAGATATATATGATGAGTTGTTTATAGGGTATTCTAATAAAAAAGAAGAGAGTGATGCTTATTTAATAGATAAAAATATAGTATTTTTTAAAGAGACTTTATATAAAGAAAAAAGTGATAGTAAGCTTTTAGATTTTATTTATAGAATTAGAGACGGTAAAAGTATTAGTGATGATGTTAGTTATGATATTCTTAATAAAGAGATTAATATTGATGCAGTGATGGAGTCATCTGATATTGGTATTATGAATATAGAAAAGATTATTAGTCGTTGTAATTTTGAATTTCCTAAAACTAAATTATTACTTCCTAAGTTTAGTCTTGATGAGGGGGTGTCTGCGGAGGAGTATTTGTATAAATTATCTTTTGCAGGGCTTTCTAAGAGACTTGGTGGTAATGTTTCAAAAGAATATAAAGATAGACTTTTATATGAACTTGGTGTTATTAAAAAGATGGGGTTTGCAAATTATTTTTTAGTTGTTTATGATTTTATATTTTATGCTAAAAAGAATAATATTTTAATTGGACCAGGACGTGGTAGTGCAGCAGGTAGTTTAGTGTCTTATTCTATTGGTATTACTGATATTGATCCGATTAAATATAATTTGTTATTTGAAAGATTTTTAAATCCGGAACGTGTAACTATGCCTGATATTGATACAGATTTTCCAGATGATAAAAGATCAGAGGTTATAGATTATGTTGTTTCTAAATATGGTAAAAAGAATGTTGCAGGTATTGTTACTTTTGGAACATTGGGTGCTAAACAAGTATTAAGAGATGTTGGACGTGTTTTAAATATTCCTATTTATAAAATAGATAGAGCTTGTAAGTTTATTCCTAGTTTTACACATCAGAGCCTAGAAGAAATTTTAGGTGAGAATAAAAACTTTAAAGCAGTTATTGAAAGTGATAATCAATTAAAAGAAGTTTTTTCTATTTCTGTTAGGTTAGAAGGTTTTCCTAGACATACTTCAAGTCATGCAGCAGGTATTGTTATGTCATCTGTTGAACTTGATGAGGTAGTTCCTCTTGTTTATAATGATGGAATGTATCAGACTAGTTATTCTATGGAATATTTAGAAGAGTTAGGTCTTTTAAAGATGGATTTTTTAGGACTTAAAAATTTATCTTTGATTGCAAATATTTTAGATGATATAGAAAAAAACCATGGTAAAAGAATTTCTTTTTCTGATATTCCTCTTGATGATGAGAAAACAATTGAGGTGTTTGCTAATGCTGATACTACTGGAATATTTCAATTTGAATCTAGTGGTATGAGAAATTTCTTAAGTCGTCTAAAGCCTGATAGTTTTGAAGATATTTTTGCGGCTATTGCACTTTTTAGACCAGGGGCTGCTCCTAATATAGATCCTTTTATTAGACGTAAACATAAAGAAGAGAAGATTACCTATTTAGATCCTTCTTTAGAGGATATTACTAAAGATACTTATGGGATACTTATATATCAAGAACAGATTATGCAAGTTGCCAATATTTTTGCGGGTTATACTTTAGGAGAGGCTGATATTTTACGTCGAGCAATGAGTAAGAAGAAGTTTGATTTGTTAAAAAATGAAGAAGATAAATTTATTAAAAGAAGTATAGAACGTGGACATGATAGAGCTCTTAGTAAAAAGATTTTTGATTTAATATTAAATTTTGCAGGATATGGATTTAATAGATCACATTCTGTTGCTTATTCTTTGATTGCTTATAAAATGGCTTATTTAAAGGTAAGATATAAACATGAATTTTATAGTAATTTACTTAGTAATGTTATTGGCTCAGAGAGTAAAACTTATGAATATATAATGGAGGCTAAGAGTAAAGATATTGATATTTTAAAACCTGATATAAATATAAGTTCAAAAAGATATGTTGTCCATAATAAAAAAATATATTTTCCTTTTTCTAATATAAAGTCAGTTGGAACAGTTGCATCTTCTCAAATAGTTAAAGCTAGAGGAGATAGGGAGTTTACATCTATTTATGATGCAATGAGTAGACTTGTTGTTAGTCATGTTGGAGAAAAGACAATAGAGTCTTTGATATATGCTTCTTGTTTTGATAGATTTTCTTATAATAAAAGCACCCTTATATATAATTTAGATGCTTTAATGAATTATGCTAAAATTACGGTTGATATAGATCCTTCTTTAGTTATGGAACCTGATATAGAAATTCAAGAAGAGTTTAGTGAAGAAGCATTACTTGAAAAAGAAAAAGAATATTTTGGTTTTTATTTATCTCAACATCCAACTCTTCGTTTTAGAAAAGATAATCCTGAGGTTATTTTATTAAATAATATATCTAAGCATTTTAATAAAGTTGTTAGAAATATAATTTTAGTTGATAAGATAAAGACTATTAAAACAAAAAAAGGTGATAGGATGTCTTTTGTTACTGGTAGTGATGAGACTACTTCAATGGATTTTATATGTTTTCCTAAAGTTTGGGATGAATATAGTTTTATTGAAAGAGGAGATATTTTAAAAGTGGAAGGAAGAGTAGAGCGTAGACTTGATAAGTATCAGATTATTGTAAATAGAATGAAGGTATTAAATGAGAAGGGAGAAAATGATGAAAAATAAGGTTTATACTGTTACTTTGATTGGAATTATAATAGATCAAGTTAGTAAGATGCTTATTAAAAGTAATATGGAGTTATTTTCTAAGATTGTGATTATTCCTAAATTCTTTTCTTTGTATTATGTTAAAAATAAAGGTGCAGCTTTTAGTATATTTGGTAATATGCCTTGTCTTTTAACTATAATGTGCTTTGTAGTTTTCCTTTTACTTATTTATTATATAGAAAAAGAAGAGAAAAATTTAGATTTAATAAGTTCTATATCTTTTGGTATGATTTTATCTGGTATTATTGGTAATTTAATAGATAGAATTTTATATGGTAGTGTGGTTGACTTTTTATCATTTAAGATATTTAGTTATAATTTTCCTATATTTAATATGGCTGATACTTTTATTGTTTGTGGAGTTATTTTATATATTATAAATGTTATAATATGTGAAAAAGGAGGGGCATATGATAGTAGAAAAAGAAAATTCAAAAGAAAGAATTGATAAGTATTTAAGTGAAAAACTAGACTTGTCTCGTAGTAAAGTTCAAAAACTTATTCTTAAAGAGTTAGTTTTAGTTAATGGTAAAGTTATTAGTAATAATTATAAAGTACGTGAGGGTGATTTAGTAAAAGTTACTATTGTAGAAGAGAGTAGTAAAGTTGAACCTGAGGATATAAAGCTTGATATAGTTTATGAAGATAAATACTTAATGATTATAAATAAAGAAAGTGGTATGGTTGTTCATCCAGCTGCAGGACATTTCTCTCATACTTTGGTTAATGCTTTAGCATATTATCTACATCTTGATAATCTTTCTAATATGCGTCCTGGTATTGTTCATCGTCTTGATAAGGATACAAGTGGTTTAATGGTGGTTGCAAAAGATGATAATACTTTAGAACTTCTTTCAAAAATGATTAAAGAAAAAAAGGTAAAACGTCATTATTTAGCACTTGTTTATGGTGAAATTATGCATTCTAGTGGAAAGATAGATGCTCCTATTGGAAGAGATCCACATAATAGACAAAGACAGGCAATAGTTGATGGAGCTAAGAGGTCTATTACTAATTTTAAAGTGTTAAAAAGATTTAAGAATGCTACTTTGGTAGAGTGTGAGTTAGAGACTGGTCGTACTCATCAAATTAGAGTGCATATGAAATATATTGGACATCCTATTGTTAATGATCCAGTTTATTCTAATAAAAAAGCAAGTGGCTTTGGTCAAATGTTACATTCTAAATCAATAGAATTTGTACATCCTATTACAGGAGAACATTTATATTTTGAAGTTGATCCACCACGTGAATTTTTGGAAATGCTTAAAAGTTTTGAAGATTAATTATTTAACATTTAAAATATAAATAGTAACTGATAAAACAGTTGCAAAAAGACTTAAAAGTACATACATATTTAAATATTTTGTACTTTTTTCTCTTATACTTCCAGTTTCTTCATAAAGATAGAGAGTGGTTATAAAAGTTGATATTGATGATACAAAGCCTAAGAATGGACTTCTTAATAAGAAGAATACAGGTTGGAAAGATTGATTAGTAATATAATTTATTAAGAGAATTCTTTTGTATGATTTTTCTACATCTTTTAGTTTAAAGTTATAGTTTTTTAAAATACTATAAATATTTAAAGTAATAAGAAAATAAGTAATACTCCAAGCAATACCAAAAAATATTGGTGGTGGTGTAAAGAAAGGTAAAACAAGACTATTATAAAACTCTTTATCTATTGGAACTAGGGATGATAAAAACCAAGGTAGTAGTATTAAAATAAAAATAATTAATTTTTTCATTTCTTTCACCTCTTTTAATATCTTATGTTTTGTTATATAATATTATTAATGAAAAAAAGGAGGTTTTATCATGGAACAAAATATAGAAGGGCTTTTAGATGATAAAAATATTATTGTTATGAAACTACTTCATTATTTTATTACAGAGAAAAACTATAATCCTATTATTTTACAAGGAGCTGAGAATGAGATTTGGCTTGAAAATATGGATGAAGATTATAAGATTGTTCGTATAGTTTCTAATTATATTCATAATGATGAACAATTTAATTTTGATATATTTAAAACACGTAGAATTATGAGAAAGATTAAAGCAAAAACGTTATCTTTTAATATTAATGCTTTAAGTATTTTCTTAGATTTAGGTGATAATGTTAGTTTGGATGAAGATGTTAAAAATATTGATTGTATTAGTGTCTTAGAAGAGAAAGATTTAGATAAAAGTGATATTGTTAAAAGTAAATTTCCTGATTTGACTAGTAAAATGAAATATTCAGAAGAAGGAATGGAACTTTTTGTTAAGATAACTAATGATATTAATAAGCATAATAAGGATGATGCTGATCAAGTAGAAGAAATATTTAAACCTAAGTATCCAGTTATTACATTTTCTTTAATTACTTTATGTGTTATTTTATATGTTATACCTATATTGTTTAATGTTTATGATAAAATAATTAATTATTTTGCTTTATATGGTCCTTATGTTAAAATGGGAGGATATTATAGACTTTTAACATGTTCATTTTTACATGGTGGTATTTTACATTTACTTTGTAATTGTTATGCGCTTTTTGTAATTGGTAGTCAGCTTGAAAGTTTTGTTGGAAAGTTTAAATTTTTGATAATATATTTATTTAGTGCAATTAGTGGAAGTTTAATGTCTATGTTATTTTTACAAAATGGTGTATCTATTGGAGCAAGTGGTGCAGTATTTGGACTTATGGGCTCTTTAGTTTATTTTGGATATCATTATAGAGTGTATCTTGGAAATATTATTAGAAGTCAGATTATTCCTTTGATAGTTTTGAATCTTGCTTTAGGTTTTATGTTAAAAGGTGTAGATAATTTTGCTCATATTGGAGGATTAATTGGTGGATTTTTAATAACTATTGGTTTAGGAATTAAATATAAGAGTAGTACATTTGAGAAAGTTAATGGTTTGATTATTTCAGCAATTTACATTTTATTTTTAGTTTATATGGTATTTTTCTATGCTTAGGTTTGCAAGTATCTAAATAAAATGTTAAAATGTATATAAGTACGATGGGAGTGATATGATGTCTCTTGAAACTAATTTATTTTCTGTTGATGATATTAAAGCAGAAGAAGTAAAAAGTGTTTTAGAAGAAGTTTATGATGCTTTAGAAGAGAGAGGATATAATGCTACTAATCAAATAGTTGGATATTTAATTAGTGGTGATCCTGGGTATATTTCTTCTTTTAAAGATTCTAGAAGTAAAATTCAAAGATTAGATAGAACAGGAATAGTAGAAGTTTTATTCAAAAACTTTAAAGATAGTAAATGAGATATTTAGGTCTTGATTTAGGTAGTAGAACACTTGGTATTGCTATATCCGATAGTAGGGGTATTATTGCTTCTAGTTATAAGGTACTTAGACATAATGAAGAATATGATAAATTGGTAAGTGAAGTAAAAAATATTGTTAAGGATGAAGGTATTGATGAGATTGTTTTAGGTTTTCCTAAAAATATGGATAATACTATAGGTTTTAAAGGAGAGATTAGTTTATCTTTTAAAGAAAAGTTAGAAAAGAGTATAGGTATTAAAGTTCATCTTGAAGACGAACGTCTTACAACTGTAGAGGCTGAGAGAATACTTATCTCTAATAATACTACTCGTAAGAATAGAAAGAAAGTTATTGATAGTATGGCCGCAACAATAATTTTACAAAGCTTTTTAGAAAGAAAGGATAAATAATATGGAAAAGAATAGATTTAGTTTAATTGATGAGAATGGTAAAGAAGTTATTTATGATGTTTTATTTACTTTTGATAGTGAGGAGACTAAAAAAAGTTATATAGTTTATACTGACAATAGTTATGATGATAAAGGAAATGTACAGGTTTTTGCATCTACTTATAATCCTGGTGAAGAGAAGACTAAGTTAGAAGCTATAAAAACTGAAAAGGAATGGAAAGTAATTGAGACTATACTTAATACATTACAAGAGGAAATAAAAAATAAAATAGATGAAAATAAATAATACTAATTATATTGGAGGAAGTAATGAGAAATTTTATAATTACATTATTAGTATTATGTGGATTTGCTCTTATTGGAAGTTTTTTTTATTATCAATATTGTAATAGTCCAGTAGACTCTAATTCTAAGGCAGATGTTGAAGTTATTGTTGCAAAAGGAATGTCTACAAATAGAATTGCTCGTGAGTTAAAAGAAAAACATTTGATTAAAAGTGAGTTTTTCTTTAAATTAATGGTTAAAATAGATAAAGCATCTTTAAAGGCATCTGCATATTTACTAAAGAAAAATATGACTACTCAAAAAATAATAAGTGAGTTAAAAAAGGGAAGTGTTTATAATCCTGATGCGGTAAATATTACTTTTAGAGAGGGAGAGAAAATTACCGATTATGCAAATACTATTGCAGAGAAGACAAATATAAAAAGTGATGAGTTTATTGCAAAAGTTAATGATAAGGAATATGTAAAAAAACTTATTAAAGAATATTGGTTTTTAACTGATGAAGTTTTAAATGATAAAATTTATTATGCTCTTGAAGGTTATTTAGCACCTAATACTTATGAATTTAAGAATAAAGATGTTAGTAGTGAAGATATAATTGAGAAGATGTTAAAACAAACTGAGATAGAACTTGAACCTTATAAAAAACAATTACAAGAACAAGATGAATTTAATATACATCAATATTTTACTATGGCTTCTATGGCTGAGTTGGAAGTTCCAACAGAAGAAGATATGAAGATTGTAGTAGGGATTTTTCTAAATAGATTAAATAGTGGAATGAATTTAGGAGTTGATGCAACTACATATTATTCTTTACATATTCCAATGGATAGGGATTTAAAAGAAGAAGAACTTAGTGTTTTTAATGATTATAATACTAGATCTTTACAAATGAAAGGGCTTCCAGTTGGACCTATTTGTAATCCTTCTGTTGAAGCATTAAGAAGTGCAATTGAGCCTGAGGATAATGATTATTTATTTTATGTAACAGATAAAAAAAGGAAAGTTTATTATTCAAAGACTATTGTAGAACATAATAAAAATATACAACAAATAAAGGATAATGGTGATTGGATATGGTAGGCGTTTATCATACTAAATTAAAAGAAATTAGAGAGTATGCCAAAAGTGAAAATATTCCTATTATGCAAGAAGAGGGTATTGATTATTTGACGACATTTATAATTAGTCATCAAATAAAAAGTGTTTTAGAGATAGGTACTGCAATTGGATATTCTGCAATTATGATGGCTCTTTGTTATCCAAAAATTACAATTACATCTATTGAGAGAGATGAAAAGCGCTATTTAGAGGCAGTTAGGAATGTTAAAAAATTTGGTTTAGAAAATAGAATACAATTACTTTTTAGGGATGCTCTTGATGTTAAAATATCTGATAAATATGATATGATTTTTATAGATGCTGCTAAGGGTCAGAATACAAACTTTTTTAAAAAGTTTGAATCTAACTTAAATGATCATGGATTTATTATTACGGATAATATGTATTTTCATGGGTATTTGCAAAAAGATGAAAGTGAAATAAAAAGTAAAAATTTACGAGCTCTAGTTAGAAAGATTAGAGATTATCATACTTTTTTAGCTAATAATACAGAGTTTTCTACTAAGATTTATCAAGTTGGTGATGGTATTGCTGTTAGTGAGAAAAAATAGGAAGAGGTGTTTTTATGGGTGCAAGGTGTTCTGATGCTTTGATGGCTGCATTTATTATGATATTTAAAAATATAATGACTGTTTTTCAGGTTATAGTACCAATCCTTCTTATTGCATCTGCAATTATTTCAGTTGGTAAAATGGTTTTTTCACCTGATGTTTTTGATGAAAAAGATCCTCATGGAAAAAGACCTGATAGGGTTGTACCTAGAGTTTTACTTCATAAAGTTGCATCTGCTGTTATTATCTTCTTTTTACCATATATGATTAATATGACTATTTCTACTGTAGTCAAAATTTCTGGTGATTCTTTTTCATTCAATGAATGTTGGAATGCTGCAAGTAATGGGCAAGGTGTAATACAATGGGTTCCAGGTGGACAAGATACTCAGACTACTCCAAACGAGGATGATGCTACTAAAGCTAATGCTAATAAAGAAAATTAATCAAAAATTGGATAATTCCAATTTTTTTATTAGGTGATTATATGAAGAAAAAGATAGGTTTATTTATAATAGTATTTATTATTAGTATTTTATTAGTTTTTTTATTTCTTTTATATGGTCCTTATTCAAATTTTAGAGATTTTTTAATTACTACTAGTATGACTACTATGAATCATAGATATATTGCAAATTTATTTTATAGTGAAAAAACTATTTATGAGGTACTTGATAAAAATAAGATAGAAGAGACTGATGAAGTAACAGATAAGAGTCTTTATAAATTTGATGAGGATATAGTAATAAAGAATTCTTATGATAAAAAAATATTAAATAGAGATAAAGATGATTTGTATAAAGTTATTAATATTAACGGTAAAGGATATAGGGGGTTTTTGGTTGCAATATATGATCCTTCTGTAGTAACTATTGGTGTTAGTAAATATTTAGGAGAAAAAGGAGAAAAGATTACTACTGTTTCTAAAAGAGAAAAGGCTATTGTTTCTATGAATGCAGGAGGTTTTTATGATCCTATGTGGAAAAGTAATGGTGGTATAGCACATGGTGTTGTTATTAAAAATGGTAAAATTATAAGTGATTATAAAAATTCTACAAGTGTGGGAGGATTTATTGGATTTGATAAAGATAATAAATTGATACTTGGCAAATTTAGTAAAGATGAAGCTTTGAAGCAAGGGTATAGAGATGCAATAGAGTTTGGTCCTTTTCTAATAATTAATGGAAAAAATGTTAAAGTTAAAGGAAATGGTGGATGGGGAGTTGCACCACGTAGTGCAATTGGTCAAAGAAGAGATGGAATAGTTTTATTTCTTGTTATTAATGGAAGAATACCTTCTAGTATTGGAGCAACTATGAATGATTTAATTGAAATTTTACAAAAATATGGAGCTATAAATGCTGCTAACCTTGATGGAGGAAGTTCTACGGAACTTTATATAAATAAAAAGATAATTAATACACCAGTAGGAGGAATTGGTGATGGACTTAGATTGATGCCTGTTTATTGGGTAGTTAAGAGTAAAAAGTAGTAATTTTATAAAAAATATGTTATAATTAAAAGCAGAGGGAGGTCATATATTATGGAAAAGAAAAAAACTAGTAATTCAAAGACTAAAAAGGAGACTAAAACTATTGAACTTAATGTTGATACACTAAAAAATGTGGCAATTGTTGTTCTTATAGTTATTATTATTTTTGGAGGTAGTTTTTTAGCATCTAATAATAGTAAAGATTATAAGAAAGCAGATAAAAATTCTAGTACAGAAGAAAGTAGTGGAAATGATCAAACTAGTGCACTTCAAAAAGAATCAGAATCTATTAGTGAGGATGAACAAGCAGATATTGAAGAAGTTTCAGTTGATAAATATTTAGAATTAATGGATGAAGATGAGCCATCAGTTATTTATATTGCAAGACCAACTTGTAGTTATTGTCAAATTGAAACTCCAATTATGAAACATGTTGTTTATCAATATCCAGATGCTAGAATTTATTATTTAAATACTGATGAATTTGAAGATGAAGATCAAAGTAAGTTTATCAAGAGTGATGATATGTTTAGTGAGAGTTTCGGAACACCAACTACAATTGTAGTAAAAGGTGGAAAAGTAGTTGACTCAATTGCTGGTGCTACTACAGGAGATAACTTAATTGAATTATTTAAAAAGAATGGAATTATTGAATAATGGTATTTGATTATGAATGAAGATATAAAAAAAGAAGATTTAGAATATAAGAGTGTATATGAATATGTAACAGATTTTAAAAATAAATATCCAACTACAATTGCTTGGAGATTGAAAAAAAATTCAGAAGTTGTTGAAAAGTTTTTAAATTCAGGTGAGAAAGTACTATATGCTTTTCCTGCTCAAAAAAATAACAGTTTTTATGATATGTTGTCAACTGCTGTGGTTGCTGTAACAACAGAGAGATTAATTGTTGGTAGAAAAAGAGTAGTGTTTGGATATTTTGTAAATTCAATAACACCAGACTTGTTTAATGATGTAAAAGTTATTAATGGAATCTTCTGGGGTAAAGTTCATATTGATACTGTTAAAGAATATATTTGTCTTTCAAATATTTCTAAAAGTGCATTATCTGAAATTGAACAAAATATTTTTTATAATATGAAAAATAAGAAAAAAGAAAATACATTTAGAGTAAAGGAATAAGTTTATTCCTTTTTCTTTTGTCAATTTTTGTAATTGTTTTTGTTATTACTTCAAAACATTTTTTATTTTTGATATAATTATTCTAAGGTAGATGATTGTGATGAAAAAAGTTATTATAACAGTTTTTATGTTAGCTATAGTATCTCTTGTTTATCAATATGGTGTAATCCATTTAATTTCAGAAAAAAATAGTAAATATATTATTAATACATCAGGAGTTAACTTTAATGTTTTTGAATCCTTTAAAAAAGTTAACGGTAAAAATTTATATCAGTTTAAAATAGAAAATAGTAATACTAAAGATGTATATTCTTACTTAATGGATAGAAATTTTCATGGTCAGAATGTATTAGTAAAAGATATAAGAAGTTTTGATAAAGATGGTTTGAAATGTATTGTACCTGTTTTTAAAGATAATAGTATTACAGAAATTTTATGTAAAACAGAAGATAATGTTGTTAGTTATTCTTATTTAAAACAAAATGGTAATAATGTTGTTGATGAATTTGTTAACTCTTTGAAAAATGAAGGATTTTCTAGTTTATCTTGGGAAGGTGGATATGATTTTGAACAACATGAAGATATACAGTCTTCTATTAGTTTTCCAGATAATTTTGGTGTTACAATATGGGCTAAAAATAAATTGTATTTAGTACAAAAAGGTATGTTTAAAGAAGTAGAGATGTTTAATGAAGATAGAGTGGATAATTCACTTTCTGCTTTAGCAGGAGGTTATTATGTTACTGTTAATACTGATATTTCTGGAACACCTCCTAAATTTGATAAAATTTATTTAGTAAATGCAACTACTGGTCTTAAAGATTTTATTTATATAGCAGAAGAAGATGAGGGTGTTAATAGAAATATTTACTTTGCTGGTGTAGTTGGAAATAAAGTTTATATTGTTGATAAAACAACTAAGATAGAGTACGAAATAAATGCTGTACAAAAATCTGTTAAAGTAGTTGGAAATGAGAATTTAACTACTGGAAAATATTACAATGGTAGAGAGTTTGTTAATGTTGGAATAAATGAAATGGTCGATAGAGATAATTATTTTAGGAATACTGTTGATGTCGAAGAATTAACTCAAAAGTATGGAAATATAGAAATAAAAGAAAGTAATAATAAATATTATTATAAAAATGATGCAGGAGAGTATTGGTATGTATTAAAAGAAGATTTAGATCATCCAGTTAAATTATTTTCTTTTGTTGATTTTAGAGAATGGAAAGTTATAGGTGATAGTGTGTTTGGTATTAGTGGTGATACTGCTTATATTTATGATTTTGACTATGGTTTAAAACCACTTGTTAGAGATTCTAGATTTGTTTCTCGAAATAATATTTTTAACGTTTTTAAAAAGTAAGTATTCTTTTTGTTAATAACTTTTCATATATTTTTATGGAGGGTTATTTATGTATGATGTATATGTTGTAAAAGAAGGAGATACTTTAGAAAGTTTATCACAAAAATTTAATATACCTATTTTTGATTTAATTAATATTAATAATTTACAAGATACTTATGGACTTAATGTTGGAGATAGTATAAAAATACCTATTGCATCAACAGGTACTTTTGATTATTATACTGTACAAAAAGGTGATACTGTTTATGGAATAGCTCAAAAGTTTAATATAAGACCTAATTATTTGTTGATGTTGAATGGTATAGGTAATAATGATTATATTTATCCTAATCAACAAATATTAGTTCCTCGTGATAATGTAGAAGTTTATTTTACAAAACCTGGAGATACAATGCAAAATATAATTAATAATAATGGTATTAATAATGATGATATTTTAAGGTTTAATGAACAAATATATCTTCTTCCAAATCAACTTTTAGTCTTTAAAAAATAGGATATAATTTAATATAATTAAGTAAAATACTTGTAATAAATTGACAAAATTAGTCTATTAATGTAAAATATTTATTGCAAGTGTTAATTGGGTCTATAGCCAAGTGGCTAAGGCAAGGGACTGCAACTCCCTGATCGTTGGTTCAAATCCGACTAGGCCCTCCATTTTAAAATAAAAGAATTACTGTTATTGTGGTAGTTCTTTTTTTGATATAATATTCTCTTATGTGTTATAATAGAGTTGTATAGGAGCTTGTGATGAATAGTAAATTAATTGTTAAAAAACTTATTTTAGAAAGAGATAAAATAAAAAACTTTGATAGTTATCCTTTTAATATAGAGATTGTAAAAAACTTCCGTGAGTTAGATTTTAAATCTCAAGTTACTTTTTTTGTTGGAGAAAACGGCATTGGAAAGTCTACTTTTATTGAAGCACTTGCTGTGTGTTTAGGATTACCTGCAGAAGGTGGAACTGAAAATTTTAGATATGATACAAATAATACAACTTCTAATTTGGCTGATTATTTAAGAGTTGCTACTTTTAATAAACCTGAAATGAAATTTTTTTTACGTGCTGAAAGTTTTTATAATTTTTCTAGTGAAGTGCAAAGATTAGTTGAGGAAGATAATTTTAATACACTATATGATTCATATGGTGGAAATTTACATGAGTGTTCTCATGGAGAATCTTTTATAAAATTAGTTCAAAATAGATTTACTGACCATGGATTATATATTTTAGATGAACCTGAAGCAGCACTTTCTCCTCAAAGACAATTATCATTACTTTGTTTAATAGATCAATTAGTAAAAGAGGGGAGTCAATTTATAATTGCAACTCATTCTCCAATTTTAATTAGTTATCGTGATGGGGTAATTTTAGATTTAGATAATAATTTTAAAGAAGTAGAGTATAAAGAAACAGAAATATATTCATTATATAAAATGTATTTAGATAATTCTGAAGATATGCAACATAGGATGTTTGATGATTAAGTAAGGTAAGGGACTGCAATTTTCTGATCGTTGGTTCAAATCCGACTAGGCCCTCTATTAAGTGATAAGAGGATTATCTTTATATAGATAGTTCTTTTTTTAATATAGGAGTTTGTTTTTATGTGTTATAATAATTTAAAGAGAGATGATGTATATGAAAACTATTAATGTTTCTATTTTTTGTGATGAGATAAAAAATGAAAAGTTAGATAATGGCTTATATGGTGAAAAAGAAAATTGGGATTATATAGGAATATGTATAGTTCCAACAAAAAATATTTCTTCACTTGTAAAAGAGTTAAATGATTTGAGATGTGGTGCTGGTCATAAATATACTACTTGTGAAAATAAATGTTGTTATCATGAAAAAAATAAAGTAAAGATTCATTATCAAGAATATGATAATACTAATAATTTTAGAATTGCAGAAAGATGGTGTGATGTTATCTTAGCTAATCAAAGTAAAAATGCTCGCTTTTATATGAATATATTAGGTATAAATAAAAATAAACTGGATAAAAGTTATTTTAAAAATAAAGGTGAAAAGACTCATGTTAATGAAAATATATATAATAGATTTTTTAGAACTACAGTTATTTTTGCACTAAAAAAGTTTTTTAGTGATTATGATAAGATAATAATTGATGCTGTTTATCATGATACTGGTAATATGAATTATCATGAATATTTTAAAACACAACCTTTAAGATATATTAATCTTAATGAGAAAAAAATAGTATGCAAATGTTTAGAAATAAATTTTATAGAAACTAATAATGATAATTGTTTGAATGACGAAAATGTTTTACTTCAATTGGTTGATTTGTTTTTGGGAGCTAATTTTAATATATTGCATAATTCATCTAGGAATAAGAATAAGGTTGAAATTTCTAAAAAATTATTTCCTATTACAAAGAGATTAATAGGAGAATCTAAAAATGTTAATGGTAGGTATTATAACACGTATAGTATGAGTTTTTTTCCGAAACATAAAATAACTTCAAATATGTCTGATTTTGAAAGAGAGATTATAAAAAATAATAATTTTTATGTAAATAGAGAAATGAAATTTCAAAGAGATGGTCAATTAACGATTTTTGAAATATAGATGTTATTATTAAATTATTCTTTCAATTTATTCTTTTATATGGTAAAGTGTAATTAGTGAGGTAATATATGAAAATTTTAGTAACAGGTGGTACTGGCTTTATTGGAAGTCATACAGTAGTAGAACTTTTAGAGAATAATTATGAGGTAGTAATAGTTGATGATTTTTCTAATTCTAAAAAAGAAGTATTAGATAATATTAAAAAGATTACTAATAAAAGTTTTTCTTTTTATAAGGGTAATGTTAAGGATGAAGAGATGTTATCTTTAGTATTTGAAAAAGAAAATATAGATGCAGTTATTCATTTTGCTGGATTTAAAGCAATTGGTGAAAGTGTTGATAATCCACTTATGTATTATGAAAATAATATAGATACAACTATTAGTCTTTGTAAAGTAATGGATAAGTATAATTGTCATAAATTGATTTTTTCTTCAACTGCAACTGTTTATGATGTTAATGATGAATTACCGTTAAAGGAAGATTTTCCTAAAGGTACAACTAATCCATATAGTAGTACAAAATTAATGATAGAAAGAATATTAAAAGACTTATATGTATCTAATAATGATTGGAGTATAGTTGTACTTAGATATTTTAATCCTATAGGTGCTCATGAAAGTGGTTTGATTGGAGAAAATCCTCAAGGTATTCCTAATAATTTGATGCCTTATATTTTGAAAGTTGCAATAGGTGAATTGGAATGTTTAACTGTCTTTGGAAATGATTATGATACTAAGGATGGAACTGGAGTAAGAGATTATATTCATGTTGTAGATTTAGCAAAAGGACATATTAAGGCAATTGATTATTTAACTAATAAGGGAATAGATTACTTTAATTTGGGTACAGGTGTTGGATATAGTGTTTTAGATATTGTAAATACATTTGAGAGTGTTAATGGTATTAAAATAAATTATAAGATAGGAAAAAGAAGAAGTGGGGATATTGCAGAATATTATGCAGATTCTTCTAAGGCAGAAAAATTATTAGGTTTTAAGGTTACTAAAACAATAGAAGATATGTGTAAAGATTCTTATAATTATATTTTGAAGAATAAATAAAGGGAGATATTATGAAGAAGAGAATAATTAAGGATGATAGTGAGAAGAAAGAAATAATAGTTAGAAATATTTTTATAGGTTTATTGATTATTAATTTAATTGTTAACTTTTTATCATTTCCAGCTATGACCTATAATAATAGTGATTTTCATCAAATTGTACAACTTTATAGTAATATTTTAAATAGTGGATTATTTATATTCTTTCTTTGGGCAGGAAGTATTTTAACTTATGTTGTTGGATTTTTCTATTTAGTCTTAGTGCTAGAGTCCAAAAAAGAAATATTATTAAAACTTATGATAATAATACTTGGTATTTTATATACTCCAGTTTTAATAAATATTATAATGAACTTTCTTTCAAGATTTTTTTATACTTATGTTTAAGCAATAGATACTATTGCTTTTTTTCTTACAAAATTGTAAGGTTAATAGATAATTATTAATGATATAATAATATTAGAGAGTGATATTTATGAAAAAGATTATGATAATAGAAGATGATGAAGTTACAAGAGATGAATTAAAAGATTTATTAGAAAAGAATGGATATAAGGTTTATGTGTTAAATGACTTTAAAGATTCATTAAGTGAAGTATTGAAGAGGAAAGTGGATTTAATTCTTTTAGATATAAATATTCCTTATATTAATGGAGAAGAGCTATTACAAAAAATAAGACGTTATCTTGATGTTCCTATTATTATGGTTACTAGTAGAAATAGTGATGCTGATGAGGTTTTATCTATTACTTATGGAGCAGATGATTATATTACAAAACCTTATAATCCAAATATTTTACTTTTAAGAATTGGAGCAGTATTAAAAAGGACAAATAAGAATTCCAATATAATAAAATATAAAGATTTAGAAATTAATATTCAAAAAGGTTTAATAAAAAAAGATGTAGAAGAGATTATTCTTACTAAAAATGAAATGATTATATTTAGTTATCTTTTAAATAATAGAAATAGAATTGTTACAAGAGATGAGTTGATGACTGATTTATGGAATAATGATGAGTTTATAAATGATAATACTTTGACTGTTAATATTAGTAGATTAAGAGCTAAATTAAAAAGTATTGGTTATGATAATATTATTGATACTAGAAAAGGAATAGGTTATATATTATTATGAAATTTAGTAAATATTTTATGGATAAAATTTTTTCATTTTTAATAATATCTTTTAATTATTTTATAATTATATTAATTTTATTTGCTTTCAAAATAGATAAATTACTTATTGTTATTATATCTGTTATTTTAATTGTTACTTATATTTTAGTTTTATTATTTGATTATTATAGAAAAAGAAATTTTTATAATGATTTAGTTTCTAATATAGAAAAATTAGATAAAGCTTATTTAGTTTTAGAAATGATTAATACTCCAGACTTTTATGAAGGAAAAATAATTTATCAAGCATTATATGATATTAATAAATCTATGAATGATAATATAAAAAATAAGATAATACAACTTGATGACTTTAAAGAATATGTTGAAATGTGGATACATGAAGTTAAAGTACCACTTGCTAGTTTAGTTTTACAGTTAAATAATAATGATACTTCTTCAAATAAAACTAAAAATACTTTAAAAAGATTAGAAGATTATGTTGATCAAATTTTATATTATGTTAGAAGTGAAAATGCAGAAGAAGATTATTATATAAAAGAAGTAGATTTATCTAAAGTAATTAAAAACGTTAGTCTTAAAAATATGGATGATTTACTTGATAGAAAGATTGATTATAATGTTTCTAATGTTAATTATAAAGTTTATACTGATTCTAAATGGTTAGAGTTTGTTATAAATCAAATTATAAATAATAGTATTAAATATAAAAAGAATAGTAAAAACAATTATATTAATATTTATGTAGATGATTATCATGAAAAATTAGTTTTAGTTATTGAAGATAATGGTATAGGTATTCCTAGTTGTGATATAAAACAAGTTTTTAATAAGACTTTTACTGGAAGTAATGGAAGAGATAAAAATACTTCTACTGGTATGGGACTTTATATTGCTAAGAATTTATGTAAAAAACTGGGGCATTTAATAGATATAGAGTCTATAGAAGGAGAATATACAAAGGTTTATATTACTTTTCCTAAAAATAAATATTATGATGTTTTAAAATAATGTTACAAAATTGTAATAATTTATAATATTAGATGAACGACAAAGTTAATATTTTTCTTTATTATAGTTTTAGAAAGGAGAAATTTTATGGATAATATTTTAAAAGTTGAAAAAATTGAAAAGTATTATGGTAGTCGGTCATCTCTTACTAAAGCAATTGATAACTTATCTTTTGAAGTAGAAAAGGGAGATTTTGTTGCAATTATGGGAGCGTCTGGTTCAGGTAAGACAACTCTTTTGAATTGTATTTCGACAATTGATAAAGTAACTAGTGGGCATATTTTTGTTTGTGGAGTTGACATTACTAAATTAAGAGGAAATAGTCTTAATAAATTTAGAAGGGAAGAGTTAGGATTTATATTTCAAGATTTTAATTTACTTGATACTTTGACAGCTTATGAGAATATTGCACTTGCTTTATCTATTCAAAATGTTTCTGTAAATGATATTGATAGAAGAGTAAAGAAGGTAGCAATTGATTTAGATATTAGGAATATTTTAAATAAATATCCTTATCAAATTAGTGGAGGACAAAAGCAAAGAGTAGCAAGTGCTAGGGCAATTATAACTAATCCAAAATTGGTTTTAGCAGATGAACCTACTGGAGCACTTGATTCTAAATCTGCTAAAATGTTACTTGAAAGATTTGAGTTTTTAAATAAAGAATTAGATACAACTATTTTAATGGTAACACATGATGCTTTTACAGCGTCTTATGCTAGTAAAGTTATTTTTATCAAAGATGGTAAAGTCTTTAAAGAGTTTTATAAGGGAAATAATTCTCGTAAGGAATTTTTTGATAAAATTATTGATGTTGTTACACTTCTTGGTGGGGATTTAAATGATGCTTTGTAAGTTATCTTTAAAAAACATCAAGAAAAGTATTAAAGATTATACCATCTATTTTTTTACACTTATTCTTGGTGTAGCAATCTTTTATGTTTTTAATGCTCTTGATAGTCAAACTGTTATGATGAATGTATCATCATCAACTCAAGAATTAATTGAACTTATGATGACTTTTTTATCAGGTGTTAGTGTATTTGTTTCATTTATATTAGGTTTTTTAATAATTTATGCTTCAAGATTTTTGATGAAAAGAAGAAATAAGGAATTTGGTATATATTTAACTCTTGGAATGAGTAAAAGAAAAATATCATTAATTTTATTTTTTGAAACACTTTTTATTGGAGTTTTATCTTTAATTGTAGGACTTGCTTTTGGAGTTGTTTTATCTCAATTTATGAGTTTGTTAGTTGCTAATATGTTTGAGGTAAATCTTTCAAAGTTTGAATTTGTATTTTCATCATCTGCTTGTCTTAAAACTGTAATTTATTTTGGGATTATGTATTTACTTGTGATGATATTTAATACTATAAGTGTTAGTAAATGTAGGTTAATTGAATTATTAAATGGTTCAAAAAATACTGAGAAAATTAAATTAAAAAATCCTTATTTATGTATTATTATTTTTATTATTTCTTGTTTAGTTCTAGAAAGGGCATATTATATAGTTACTAATGATTTTCTTAGATTACAAGAAATAAAAGATATAATAATTCCTATTATAATGGGTGTAGTATCAACATTTTTTATATTTTGGTCTTTATCGGGACTGATTTTAAGAATTGTTCAAAGTTTAGAGAGATATTATTATAAAGGATTAAATAGTTTTATACTAAGAGAATTTAGTAGTAAAATTAATACAACTGTATTTTCAACAACTATTATTTGCTTGATGTTATTTATAACAATATGTTTATTATCAGCTTGTCTTACTATGAAAAATTCTATGAATGAAAATATTAAAAAATTAGCACCTGTGGATGCAATGTTTTCACAAAATATGAATATGGATAAATATTATGATGACTTTAGAAAGTATGGATATAATGATTTACAAATAAAAAATTCTCATTATACTGCTATGGAAATGTTTAAAATATTTAATTTTGATATTACATCTTATTTTAAAGATTATATTGAAGTAAATACTTATGCAACACCTGACTTAACATTAATGCATACTTTAGGTTCAAAATCAGATGATATAAAATTAAAGTTTCCATTTTTAGAATATGACAGTATGGAGACAATTATGAAAATTAGTGATTATAATAAAGTGGCTAGATTTTATGGGATAAAGGAATATTCTTTAAAAGATAATCAATATATGATTATTGCTGATTTTGAATCAATGGTTAAAATAAGAGATATTTCTCTTAAAAATAGGGAAGAAATTAATTTATTTGAACATACTTTAAAACCTAAATATGATACTTGTCAAGATGGATTTTTAGAGATGTCTAGTCAACATATTAATACAGGTCTTATTTTAGTTCCAGATAAAATTGTAGATGAAGAATATTTATATGAAAACTATTTAATAGGTAATTATATAACAACTGATAAAGAAAAAATAACAAAAATAGAAGATAGTATTAATGCATTAGGAAATTCTTCTTTGGCAAATGATTATTTACTTCCTAGTGGATCTACTAAACTTGCAATTAAAGAGGCAACAGTTGGACTATCTACAATGGTAACATTTATTGGTCTTTATTTGGGAATTATATTTTTAATTAGTAGTGCAGCAATACTTGCTTTAAAAGAGTTATCTGAGGCTAGTGATAATAAAGAAAGATTTATGATTTTACGAAAAATTGGAACAGATGAGATATTACTTAATAAAGCTTTGTTTAGAGAAATTGCAATATTTTTTATTCTACCTTTGATACTTGCTTTGATTCATTCTGTATTTGGAATAATGTTTGCTATGAATATTTTAGAGGTGTTTGGTAATGAAGAATTACTTCCTTCAATTATTGCAACAGCTATTTTCTTAATCTTTATTTATGGAGGATATTTCTTAATAACTTATTATTGTAGTAAAAATATTATAAAGGAAAGATACTAATTGGAATATTTTTCAGTAATAAAGACTGCTATATTAATATTTCCTTTTATTGTATTAGTATCTTATATACCATTTATAATTTATCAATATCATAAGTATGGATCTGTTAATTTATTTAGAGTTTTTATAATTTATTCATTTATTCTTTATTTAATAACAATATATTTTTTAGTTATTCTTCCTCTTCCTAATAAGTCTGTATATCATAGTGATTTTATAAGATTAGTACCATTTAATTTTATAAAAGATATAGTGAAAGATTCACCATTTGTATTAAGTGACTTTCATACTTATATAGATGTTTTATTGTCTCCTTCGGTTTATACAGTAATCTTGAATATAATAATGTTTATACCTTTGGGTATGTATTTAAGATATTATTTTAAATGTAGTTTGAAAAAGGCTTTATTTATAAGTTTAGTATTAAGTTTATTTTTTGAATTTACTCAAGCATCAGGATTATATTATATATATCCATATCCTTATAGAGTATTTGATGTTGATGATTTAATTATGAATACACTAGGTGGTTTAATTGGTTATTATATAATGGGACTTATAAATATTTTACCTACAAGAGAGAAACTAGATGAAGATTCTTTTAAAAGAGGAGAAGTTGTAAGTGGTTTTAGAAGAATAACTATATTTATTTTAGATTTGTTTTTGTATAGTTTTATAACTTTTGTTTTAAGTGTTTTTATAAAAAATAGATATTTACTTTTTATTGTATTTATTTTCTATTATATAATTTATCCTTATTTTAAAATGGGGAGAACTTTTGGTAGTGAGTTTTTAGGAGTAAGACTTTCTTTTGGTAGGTTTAGAGTAATAAAACTTATTTTTAGGATAGTATTTTTATATTCATATTATATTGGAAGTATATTTGTTGTATTATGTTTTGTATCATTTATTTGTAATGTTTTAGTGTTGGATGCTTTTGAAGTAATGTTGCTTTTTTTGTTAGTAATGATGGGTATGATGTTATTTTATTTAATAAATTTCTTTATGCTTATAAAAAATGGAAGTATATATTATGATGATTTTTTTAAAGTAGAATATGTTAATACAATTGAAAAGGAGGAGTAGTGTGGAGTATATAAAAGAAAAATTACCAATAATAACCTGGACTTTTGTATTTGTTTGTTTATGTTGTTTTTCTTATTTTTATTTATTTGAGTCTGATAGGATTTATTATACACAAGTAGATAATACAAAGTTAGAAGTTCTTAATTCGAGAGATTCTATGAGGTTTAAATATACACTTGTTATGTATGATAAAAATGGGCATAGTAAAAAGATAGATTTTAAAACAAGTAGGAAATTAAAAGAAGATGCTTTTTTAGAAGTTAAGTATTATAATTTATCTGGTGTGAATAGTTGGAGAGAAGTAGGTTGTGATGTAATGCCTGATAAGGTTAAGAAAAAATATAAATAATTACTATAAAATTATAAAAAAATATGATATTATTTGGGTATAAGATAAAAGGGTGATTTTATGAAAAAGAAGATAAAGAGAAATAAGAAAAACTCAAATAATAAAAAAATTATTTTAGCTTTTGTATTTTTAATAGTAGGTTATTTTATTTATAAAGGAATTAATTTAATGATTTATGATATTCATAGTAATTATTTTGGTGGTGTATCTAGTGATTATGAAGATGTTTATAAAAACTTTGAAAATGAAGAAAACATATTTATTATAAATCAAGTAAAAACAAATAATAATGATTATTTAAAATATAAGGATATGAAAGTTAAAGATGTATTTAAAGAATTTAAGAAAGTAGAAGATTATGATGAGAATATGATCTCTTATAGATTAGAAGATAATGAATATAAAGACGGTGTAAAGGCAAGTTTTTCTATGGGAGTATCTAAAAGTTATGTTGATATGTTTATTGAAGGAATAGATGATATAGGAAAATTTAGAAATATTAGTATTGATGATAGAAAAAGGATTATTAAAGAAAATAAAATAGAAAATGATTTAGATTTTATTAGATTTATTAAAAAATATAAAAATGTCAAAAATAATATTTTTACAAGTGTTAAGAAGATGAAAGAAAATTTCTATGTGGCATATTTCATAAATTACAATTTTTATAAGAGTAATGATTTTAGATTTATAGATGGGGACTATGTTGGATTTATGACTAATAATATAGATAATGATAATAAATATAAACCAAGATTAGTAGAGGTTATTATTTTTAAGAATAATAAAAGATATTTTTTAATTTTTTCTGGAAGAAATGGTTATTTTAATGATGATAATATTAAAGAGATTTTAAATAGTTTAGTTATCGATTAGTTAGAGTGGACTTGAAAAGTTTGCTCTTTTTTATTTTATGTAATATAATGTGATTAGATTGTTTTGCTTAGAAAATTTATTTTTTAGTTTTACGTGCCTATAGAGGAGCGGTTTTTTGTTTTGAAAAAAAATATGGAAAGAAGGTGTTAGAGTTGGAAGAAATATTAGTTAATGAAGAAGGTTATTTACAATTTTTAGAAGAGTTAGAGAGTGCAAAAAATAGTTTTTCAGATAATGCTAGAGTTGGTGGAGAAGTATTAAAAGATGCAGTAGGAGATGGTTGGCATGATAATTTTGCATATGATGAAGTTATGAGAAAAGAGCGTGAGATAGTAAGTAAAATTAAAAATCTTTTAGAAGTAAAAAAACATTTAAAAGTAGTTAAAGAAAATAAGTGTGAGAGTAATATTGTTAATGTTGATGATAAAGTTGAATTATTACTAAGATATGCACTTGATGATGAAGAGATAGAAGTTATTAAATTAACAGGTAAATATATACCTAATAATGATATAGGCGAAATATCTTTAAATAGTCCACTTGGTAGATCTATTTATAAAAAGAAAATTGGTAGTAAGGTTAGTTATGTAGTTAATGAAAAAAATATAGAAGTAGAAATTTTAAGAAAAGTATGATTTACAATTTTTGGTAAACGTGTTAAATTTATATTAGAGGTGAATAGGTATGTTGGATGGAGTTACTGTTTTTACTCAAAGCGCTATTAAAATAGATAGAAATAAAAAGATTTATTTTGATCCTTTTAAGATAGAAGAAAATTTTCATGATGCAGATTATATATTTATTACTCATGATCATTATGACCATTTTGATTCTGATTCTATATTTAAGGTAAGAAAAGATAATACTAAAATAATTGTTCCAAATCTTTTAAAAAGTAGAGTAGAAAGTTTAGGTTTTTCTAAAGAAAATATTTTAGATGTGGTTCCTAATGGTAACTATAAGGTTGATGATTTATATTTTTCTACAGTAGCAGCATATAATATCGATAAACCCTTTCATACACCTGATAGTGGATGGGTTGGTTATATTGTTAATGTTGATAATATTTTATATTATATTTCTGGTGATACAGATTTTTTAAGTGATAATGCAAATATAAAATGTGATGTTGCTTTTGTTTGTATTGGTGGTGTTTATACAATGAATTATAGGGAAGCTGCTGATTTTGTTAATACTATAAAACCTAAAATAGTAGTTCCTACTCATTATGGTAGTATTGTTGGAAGAATAACTGATGGTGCTTCTTTTGAAAAATTACTTGATGATTCTATTGAGTGTTATCGATTACTTGAACATGAAGTAATGTAAATTGTTTAAAAATAGATAAAAATAACTTGGTAAATATAATTCTTTGTGATATACTTACTTTAAGAATAGAATAAGGGAGTGTGTCATTATGCTAGATGAAATGAAAGAAAAATTTGAAGATAGTTTTACTGACGAAGAAAAAATTCAAATATTTAATCTTATTTTTAGTGGATATTACTCACTTTCTTATATTAGATTTTTAGCACAAAAAAAAGCAGGACGTGATTTAGGACTTGATGTTAAAGAACCACAAAACTTATTACCACCTGAAGGAGAGGGTGCTGATTATGATGATTATTTGGATGCTATTTTACAACAACCAAATAAAAATTCTATTTTAGAAAATCCTAATAGACCTGAGGTGGAAACTGATGAAAAAGAACAAGAAGAAAAAGAAGAGATAAATGAAGATACAAAAATAGAGACACCTGTTGTAGATGAAGAGTCTAATACTGAAGAGGAAAAAGATGTTTCAGAAGTTAATGATGAGGAAGTACAAGAATCTATTTCCGATAGTCCTATTTCATCTTCTCCTATTGAAGGCTCTATGTTGTCTGGTGAATTGCCTGGTGCAATGGGTCCTGATTCTTCACTTGGTGATGAGGAATCAGAAGAAGATGATGATGATACTACTCCAGAGGGACTTCAACCAACTCGTGTAGATGATGATGCAGTTAATAACATTACTACTCAAGAAGTAGAAGATGGTGAAGATATTAAAGAAGAAAAAGTAGAGGAAAAAGAGCCTTTATCTCCAACTATTGATAATGATGATAAAACAGAAGAAGCCTCTGCTGAAGAAGAAGACGAAGAAAAGGATGTTATTACTTTTGGATTTGGTGATTCACAAGCAAGTGAAGCACATGCTCCTACAGTAGAAGTTATTCAAGAAGATATGAGGCCTAAAAAAGAAGAAGTTGGTCCACAAATTAAGTTTGTTGCACCTGATGAAGTTCAAAATCAAGAACAGAATCAGGAACAAGAGTTATCTAATGAGACTGTTGTTTTACCAACTGCAGATAGTTCTACAATTGATAATACTGTGGTATCATCTCCAGTTGTTGAATCTCCAATTTCTCAACCTTCTCAAGAGGTTCCAACTATTACTTTAGATCAATTACAAAATCCACAAGGACAAGCAAATCCTGTACAATAAATTATTAAAGAAATTGATTATTAGTCAATTTCTTTTTATATATGTTAAAATATAATTGGAGGGAAATTATATGGAGAATGTAAGAAATGCTGTTAGAGTATTTGCAATTGTGAATAATAAAGTAGTTTGTATAAAATATAAAAATAATAATAAGGGTTATTTGGATATACCAGGTGGTAAAATTGAAGATGGAGAAACTGAAAAAGAAGCATGTAAGAGAGAGTTTAAAGAAGAGACTGGTATGGATGTTTCTAAATTAGAATATAAGG
This sequence comes from uncultured Bacilli bacterium, assembly GCA_947623665.1. Lineage (GTDB taxonomy): Bacteria > Bacillota_I > Bacilli_A > RF39 > UBA660 > CANRDQ01. Next base: position 2,701 of record CANQHJ010000012.1, on the reverse strand, counting down.
GACAAGTAGAAATTATTTATCCAGATAGAAAATTTATTATGAATACTTATATTGCTAATGAAGTTAGTGGATTTCCTCATGAAGTAGAAGAAAATTATTCTTATTGGATGTCTATTGATGATATTGTTAAAAATAATAAAAGGTTTGCAATTACTCATTTATTAGATGATAAACTAATAGAAAATTTTAAATCTGGAAATATGAATATAACTTTTATTTGTGATGATAATCATAATGTTTTAAAGATGGATTTAAAGTAAGAATGTAGTTTACGTGATTAGACAATTGCATTGTGGAAAGTAATTGTAAATAAAATGTATATATCATATAATGATGATAATAAGGAGTGATAAGTATGGATGAGAATGGTAAGAAGAAAAACCATAAAAAAGGTAAAATATTTTTAGTTATTTTGTTTTTGTTGTTACTTATAGGTGGAGGAGTTTTTGCTTATTTTAAATTTGTTGTACAAAAAGATAAGGTAAAAACAAAATCAAAAGCTGTAAAATCTGAGTATCGTATGGAAGGTAATGGACTAGAAAAGTTTGATTTGGAGTTTTTAAAACTAGAGAATAATGATGATAATATTATATATAGTCCTCTTTCTATTAAATATGCTCTTGCAATGTTAAAAGAAGGTGCAAGTGGGGAAGATAAAGAACAAATTAGTCAAGTAATAGGTGATTATGAATCTAAGAAATACGATAATAATAAAAATATGTCTTTTGCTAATGCTATGTTTATACAAAATGAGTATAAGAATAATGTAAAAGAAAAGTATATTAATAATCTTTCAAAAAAATATAATGCAGATATTATTTTTGATTCATTTAAAAGTCCAGACAAAGTTAACTCTTGGGTTAATGAAAAGACATTAGGATTAATTAGTAGTTTATTTGATGATGTTTCAGATTATAAATTTTTACTTGTTAATGCTCTTGCAATTGATATGGATTGGAAAGAGAGGATTCAAAGTTCTACTGCTGATAGTACAACTAAAAATCCTGAGGTTTATATGGTTAAGTATAAACATGAAAAGTACTCTGAAATGATTACACCACTTGATTCAGATGATAGTTATAAAAGTTTGGCTTTTAATGATAAAGCAATGTATGCAAAAGCAGTTGAAATAGGTGCTTCAATTAATAATTACGATATTGTAAAAGAATTAGGTGAGGATAATATTAGAAGTACTATTACAAAAGAGTATGATGATTATTTAGTAAATGGAGATGGTTGTTTTGATCCAACAATTAGTACTTCTCAATTTGTAGATAAGTTTGTAAAAGAGTTAAATTCTAATTATCATCAATTAAGTGTATCAACTGATTTTATGATTTATAACGATGATGACTTAAAAGCGTTTTCTAAAGATTTAAAGGAATATGATGGTACAACTTTACAATATGTAGCAATTATGCCTAAATATCAAGATATAAATAATTATATAAAAGATATAGATAAGAATAGTATTAATAAGATTATTGATAATTTAAAAACAATAGAGAATAAGAATTTTGAAGAAGGAAAAGTTACTAAAATAACTGGTTATATTCCTATGTTTAATTTTGAAAATGAAATTGAATTAAAAGAAGATTTGAAAAAATTAGGAATTAAAAATGTATTTAGTAAAGATAAAGCTAATTTATCTGATATGATAAAGGATAATAAAATATATATTAATACAGTTAAACATAAAGCTAATATAGATTTTTCAAATGATGGTATTAAGGCTTCTGCTGCTACTGCTGGTGGTGGTATGGGAGCTGCTTCTTGTGGATTTGAGCATTTATATGATGTTCCTATTGAAATTATTGATATGACATTTGATAGACCTTATATTTTCTTAATTCGTGATAAGAATAGTGGGGAAGTTTGGTTTGCTGGAAAAGTTTATAAACCAACAGAAAAACCTTGTGATGATAGTGCTAAACAATTTAATAATTGCATTGGTTAAAAATAAAAAATACACTAAAATTAAATAGTGTATTTTTTGTTTTTGATTGATTATTTTATTTTAATGATTTTATTTTTTAGTTTTTCATTATAACTCATTTGTTGTAGAGTTATTATAGTCTCTTCTTTAGTTGTTGGTTCGAATTTTCCATTTGATTCTTTTAAGAATTTAGCAATTATTTTTGCTTTGTCAACTATATTGTTTTGATCCATAGCACCTCTTATATCAGCCATAATATGACCATATGTATTTTCCATATAATAAGTTTGTAAAATTGCATCAACAGATGGTGTCCAACTTTTTTCAGTAACTTTAATTAAATCAAAAGAATCTAAATGATTTTTGGCATTTGTTTTATATGATCCATTTGATGATTCAAAATCTTTAACATCTTGTGTAATAAGTGCCATTATTTCTTCTTCTGTTAAATCTGAAGTATCTGTTTTAGTTCCATCATTCTTCATTAAATATGTAGGACATGCAATTTTTGGTATTCCTTTAACTTCTGTAGCAGCCCAACGGTATAATCCATTTTCTGTTTCTATTTCTTCTTTGGTTTTATAAAATATTTTTATCATTATGAACCCTCCTTAATGGTTTATAGTATACCATAAATTTAGTTTGTAATCAAAAAAAATTGAACTAAAAGTTCAACTTAAATACAATTTGGAGCGGGTGTCGTAGTTATCTACAACTCTTTTCCAATAACGAAAGAATTTATATAATCTTCCGTTGCTAGTAATA
>CANQHJ010000011.1 GCA_947623665.1 uncultured Bacilli bacterium | reverse complement strand
TTTACATAATAAAATTTAATTAAATTATAAATCTTATTTTTTAGGAGTTAAATCTCCACACTTATTCTACACTAACATATCATCTAATAATAGTAATATGTAAGATAATATAAAATATTTAATAACATAGGATAATACTTCTTTTTTAAACAAAATAACAAAAATATCAAATTGGATACATCATTGGTATTTTTTGAATTCTTTAAATTATTGTTAAGTTGTGATATAATCTTTGTCGAAAGAGAGGTGTAGGTTATGAAGTTAGTAGTTATTCCTAATACTGATAATTTAGATGATTATATCAATTATAGTAAAGATTATGTATTTGCACTTACTAATTTTTCTGTTGATTATAAAAAAACTTATACCTTAGAAGAAATTGTTTCATTAAAAGATAAATATTCTATTAATGCATATGTAGTAATTAATAAACCTATTTTTAATGAAGATATAGATGATTTAAAAGATATTTTACTTAAAATAGAAGAGAGTAATATATCTGGAATATTATTTTATGATTTAGCTGTTTTGAAGTTACATAAAGATTTATCTTTAAGAACTAGTCTTATATGGAATAATACACATATGGTTACTAATTATAAAACTTGTGATTATTATTTTGATAAGGGTTGTGTTGGAGCATTACTTTCAAATGAGATAACATTATCTGAGATATTAGATATTTCTAGAAATACTAAGATTAAGTTATGGATGATGGTTGTTGGGTATCCAATAGTTGCTTTTTCTAGAAGGAGTTTACTTACTAATCATGCAATGGCTCATAAAATTTTAAAAAGTAATAATTTAAAGATTAGAGAACATTCTACTAAAGTTAGTTATGATGTATTTGAAAATGAATTTGGTACTAGTTTTAGAAAAAATGAAATAATGAATGCTAGTAGTGTTATAGATAAATTAAGTGATATAGATTCTTTTGTATTTAAAGAAGAAGATATAGAACATGAGAAGTTTATTGAGGTTTTATCTTTATATAAAAAATATTTTGATGGAAAAATAAAATATGAAGAGTTTGTCTCTTGTGTTAATAGTTTAATTGGTAGTGATACTAACTTTTTATTTAATGAAACTTATTATCAGGTGAAGAATTATGAATAGAATAGAGTTATTAAGTCCAGCAGGGGATTTAGAAAGATTAAAAGTTACTTTACTTTATGGGGCAGATGCTGTATATATTGGTGGAAAAAAATATAGTTTGAGAGCTAATGCTACTAATTTTACAATTGATGAGATTAAAGAAGGGTGTAGTTTTGCACATAAACTTGGGAAAAAAGTTTATCTTACTTTAAATATAGTTTTACATGATAGAGAACTTGATGATTTAGATAATTATATAAAAGATGTAATAGATGCTGGTATTGATGCATTTATTGTAAGTGATCCTTATGTTATTAGTAGAATTAGAGATATTGATAGTAATGTAGAGATACATGTTTCTACACAAAGTTCTGTTACTAATATAGAGGCTGCTAAGTTTTATAAGAGTGAAGGGGTTAGTAGGATTGTTTTAGCAAGAGAACTTTCTAAGAGTGAGATTAAAGAAATAATAAATCAAGTTGGAATTGATGTTGAAGTTTTTATTCATGGTGCTATGTGTACTTGTATGTCTGGTAGATGTACTCTTTCTAATTATTTAACTGGAAGAGATGCTAATCGTGGAGGATGTAGTCAAGTATGTAGATTTTTATTTGATACTGATGATGCTCCTTTTACAATGGCTACTAAAGATTTAAATATGGCATATTATATTAAAGATTTAATTGATGTAGGTGTTTCTTCTTTAAAAGTTGAAGGTAGGATGAGATCTTTATATTATTTAGCTACTGTTATTGGGACTTATCGTAAAATAATAGATGATATATATGATAATGTTTTAACAGATGATTTAATGGATAAGTATAATAATACTTTGAGTAGAGTTGCTAATCGTGAGGTTAGTACGCATTATTTTAATAAGAAGGCAGATTATAATGATCAATATTATTCTGGTAGAAATGAGGCATCTAATCAAGATTATTTAGGACTTGTTGTTGGTTATGATGAAAAGAAAGGTCTTTTAACTTTTGTTGAGAGAAATTATTTTGAAGTTGGAGATACAGTTGAGGTATTTACACCAGATAAAGAATCTTTTATAATAGAGATTGATAAACTTTATGATGAGGATGATAATTTAATTGAAGTTGCAAGACATCCAGGAGAGGTTTTGAAAATACCATTTGATAGGAGGCTTTCTTCTTATTCGATGATTAGACTAATTAAAAAGAAAGATAATTGAGGAGGTATTATGGAAGATGTTTTAAAGAAGGCAAGAGAGAATTTTTTGCTTAAAGAGAGAGATTTATCTATTTATGCTTCTAAAGATAGTGATGCAGTTAGATTAAATAGTATGAATCAGGATATGAGAACTTCTTATTTTAGGGATATAGATAGAATTATTCATGCATATAGTTATACTAGGTATATGGATAAGACACAAGTTTATTCTTTTAAACATAATGATCATATTTCTAAGCGTATTGTTCATGTTCAACTTGTTAGTAAAATAGCAAGGACTATTGGTAGGGCATTAAGACTTAATGAGGATTTGATAGAGGCAATTGCATTGGGTCATGATATTGGTCATGCTCCTTTAGGTCATACTGGTGAAAAGATTTTAAATGATATTTCTAAGCGTGAGTTAAATATGGCTTTTGCACATAATATTCAAGGTGTTAGATATTATATGAATGTTGAGAATAATGGTAAGGGGATTAATCTTACTATTCAAACTCTTGATGGTATTATGTGTCATAATGGAGAGATGATTTCTCCTATTTATGAACCTGTTAAAAAGAGTAAGGAAGAATTTTTAGAAGAGTATGAGAATAGTTATATTGATTTAGAGGGAAATACTAAATGTCATCCTATGACACTTGAAGGGTGTGTTGTTAGAATTTCTGATGTTATTGGGTATATTGGTCGTGATATAGAGGATGCAATTAGTCTAGGTCTTTTTAAAAGAGAAGATTTGCCAAAAGATATAGTTAATGTTTTAGGTAATACTAATACAGATATTGTTAATACTATAATTTTAGATATTATAAAGATGAGTATGGATAAACCTTATATTAAAATGAGTGATGATGTGTTTGGTGCATTATCAGATCTTAAAGATTTTAATAGTAAGTATATTTATAGTAAATCTATGACAAAAGATGATTATAAATATTATGAAAAGGGTATGAATAAATTATTTTCTTTATATCTTAATGATATTGAAAATAAAAATACAGATAGTTTAATTTATAAGATATTTTTAAATACTCAAAGTAAGGAATATTTAGATAATACTCCTATTAAAAGACAAGTTATTGATTTTATTAGTGGTATGACTGATGAGTTTTTCTTGGCACAGGTTAGAGAAAAAGTAAAAAAATGATTTGACAAAAGAACTCTTTTGTAGTAAAATTTGAATACATTGTATTTAGAGGTGATTTACAAATGAAGAAAGACAATGTCGTATATTTAACTCAAGAGGGGTTAGATGAATTAAAAAAAGAGTTAGACAATTTAATAAAAGTTAAGAGGCCTGAAAATATTCAGGCTATTAAAGAGGCTAGAGCTTTAGGAGATTTGAGTGAGAATGCTGATTATGATTCAGCAAGAGATGAACAAGCTCAAATTGAAGGAAGAATTAAAACAATAGAGAAGATGCTTGAAAATGCTAAAGTTATCAAAGAGGTTTCTAAAGATAAAGTTGGTATTGGTACAGTTGTTTCTATTCGTTATATGGATGACGATGACGAGGAAGAAGAATATAAAATTGTCGGAAGTCATGAGGCTGATCCTTTTGAAAGTAAAATTTCAAATGAATCTCCAATTGCTCAAGCATTAATGAATCATAAAGTTGGGGATGTTGTTACTGTAAACAGTCCTAATGGAAATTATGATGTAGAAATTAAAGATATTAAATAATTAAGTTTATTTGATATTTTTTTTGTATAATTTACTTTTTTTTATGTATATGTCTAGTATAAATAAAAAAAATGTTTTATAATAGAAGATAGAATAATAGAGGATGGTGTAGATAATGATTATTAGAAAACCATATGCTTTTTTGATAAAAAACTTTCGGAAGGTTCATTTAGTACTTTTACTTTTATCATTTTTAGTATTTCGTGCTAATTTGCAAGTAAATGCTTTTTTGAAAGAGTTTGTTACGGATCAATTTTATAATACTCCTATAAGTGATTATTTAAATATTATCACTTATATAGCCCTTATATTTATGTTAGTTGTTATAGGTTTACTTATATATTTGTTACGACAAAAAGGTAAACCGTGGAAGATGTATCTTGTACTGGCAATTATCTATTTTTTAGTGTTTGTTGTATTTTTGAGTAATACAATGTATTTTATTGGTTTTAGTAATTCTGATTTTAATATTCAATCGGCAATAATGCTTAGAGATTTAACATTTATTGTAAGTGTTCCACAGTATGTTGCATTTATAATTTTAGTTATTCGTATTTTGGGTATTGATCTTGAAAAGTTTGATTTTTCTCATGATGCAGAATTTTTAGAGATTCAAGATTCTGATAAAGAAGAAGTTGAGATTAATTTTGAATTTGATAAGCATATTATTTTTAGACTTTGGCAAAAACTTCTTAGAAATTTTGATTATTTTTATCAGGAACATAGATTTATTGTAAATGTAATTGCTACTGTGATAGTTATAGTCATTATATATAATATTTATTATTTCTTTGGAGTAACTCACAAAAGTTATAGGCAAGGTCAAACTTTAAAAATTGATGGATATGAAATTACTGTTAATGATAGTTATTATACAGATAAAGATTTTAATGGCAATAAAATAGAAAAGGGTAAGGCTTTTGTAATATTAAATATGACTGTTAAGAACAGAAATAAAGATGAAGTTATGAAAATGGATAATTTCCATTTGATGAATTGGTCTGATGATTATACGTATACTTTATCTTACAATAACTCTTTTAATGATTTAGGTAAAACTTATAGTGATGAAAAGTGGGATGCTTTAAAAACTTATAAATTTTTACTTATTTTTAAAGTAAATGAGAAAAATTCTTTTAGTAAGTTTGTTCTGTATTATCAGGAGTATCATAATGCTATGGAAACATATAGAAGAAAATTAAAACTTAATGTAAAAAATATTAGTAATATTAGGAATAAAGGTGTTTATAGAAACAATAAAGAAATTCCATTTGAGACTGTTAGTGGTGCTAAAAAGAATGTTACATTTACGTCTGCTGAATTAGGTAAAGAGTTTGAATATAAAAAATATCAGTGTTCTGCTTATAATTGTGGAGTTGTTGATGATGTAGTAAAAGCATTGGGAAGTAGTCAGATACTTAAAATAACTTATGATTCTGCTGATTTTGATGGTGAAGATTTTGTTGACTTTTCTAAAAAGTATGGTAAAATTAATTATGTAAACAATAAAGGAAAAACAAAGGAAATTGATGTTGAAGATGCAGTAGGTAGAGAATATCAAGGTAGATATTTGTATTTGAAAGTTCCAACAGGGATTAATACTAAGAAAAAAATCGAAATAACTTATGTTATTCGAAATAAAAAATATGTTTATAAAATAAAGTGAGGAGTGCGTTATGCAAATGAAAAAGAATGAAAACAAAGGTAAACGCAACATAACGATTATAGTAGTTTGTGTTGTAGTTGCTGTGGTGGTTTGGTTTTTGGTAAATCCTTTGATACAGTTTAATCAAAGTAAAAACAAAATGTTAGAGGGGGCAGAAAATTATATTGAACGTAATTCTGTTATGCTTCCTAAAGAAGGAGAAGTAAGGACTATAAAACTAAGTACTCTTTATAGTCAAAAGTATGTTGATACACTTTATGTCCCTTATAGTCATGAACTTTGTTCTGTTAATGATAGTTGGGTTAAAGTTACTAATGTTAATGGAAAATATAATTATTATCCATATTTGAAATGTGGTGTTTTTGAGACAAAGAGTGTTGATCATGAAGGACCAGTTGTTACTTTAAATGGTAAAGAAGTTATTACTATTAATGTTGGTGAAAAATACGAAGATGATGGTGTTAAAAGTGTAAGTGATAACGAAGATGGAGCAATAGATGTTTCTAAGGTTAAAACTAAGAACAGTGTTAAAACATCTAAAGCTGGAAGTTATAAAGTTACTTATACTGTTTCTGATAGTTTAGGAAATGAGACAGTTAAGGTTAGAAAAGTTAATGTTATAAAGAAATTGAATGAAGTAGTAAAAGGTGATACTAATAATACAGGAGTTTATAAAGGTTATGTTACAAATAATTATATAATGTTTAGTGGAATGCTATTTAGAATAGTTAAAGTTAATGATGATGACACTGTTAGAATAGTATCTAATAATTCAATTGCTTATGTTGATTATAAAAATGTAGATAGTTGGTTAAATGGTTATTTCTATGATCATTTAAGTGATAATTCTAAAAAATATATTTCAAAAGGTAAGTTCTGTAGTGATGCTGTTAAAAGTAATCCAGGTAAGACTAAGAATTGTAAGAATTATAAAGATGCTAATGTAGGTCTTATTTCAGTAGATGAATATAATGCTACTATTGATGGAAAGGATTCATATTTGTATAATAGTGCTGTTACTTGGACTGGAACTGCTAAAGATTCTAAGAAAGCTTGGGCTGTTCAAGGAGGCTTTACTAGTTATTCTAGTAATGATAGTAATGCAATCCATCCTGTTGTTAACTTGATAAAAAGTGTAGAAGTAAAAAGTGGGGATGGAACAATTGAAAATCCTTATCTAATTAAAGATTATAGTTCTAAGAGAAAAGGTACTAAAGTTAATAAACTTACTACAGGTGAATACATTACATATGGTGGATTTGTTTGGAGGTTTATTGAGAAAAATAGTAATGGAAGTTCTAAGATTATAATGAATAGTATTCTTAGAAATAATATGAAACCTATTAATATTTCATATGAAAAAATACAAAATAGAAGATATAATCCTAAGGAAAATGAAAATCTTGGTTATAGAATAAATCAAGGATTAGGTGATTATATAAAAACTACAGATTTTGTTAAGTTTGATATAGATGTTCCTATTTATAAAAGTAAAGCTGCTTATGGAAAGGCTGATGAAAACAAAAAATATTCAGTAAAACTTGCTGCACCTAAGATGAGTGAAATGTTTAGTGGATCTACTGATAACAAGAGTTATTGGTTTAGGGATTCTTCAAAGAATAAAACTCGTGTATATATGACATCTAACAATAATTCTGTTTATAATACAAATGATGTAGTAAGAACGTCTGCTGGCGTTAAACTTGTTGCATCACTTAATAAGAATATGGTAATAAGTGATGGAAAAGGAACTATTGATGAGCCTTACAAAATTACCAAATAGGGAGTAGGTTGTAATGACAAAAAAAGGCACAAAAAAAATTAACAATCATAAAAATAAAAAAAAATATACAAAAAATACAATATGTGTTATAATATGTTCTATATTGTTGTTGATTGCTTTAGGTTTTCTATTTTATAGATGGACTCGTCCTTTCTATAAAATAGAACCTAGGGTTGATGCTGTAAAGAAGAAAGATAAAGAAGTTAAGAAGGATGTTACTGGTTGGGTTAGAGTACAAGGTACTGATATTGATTATCCTATTATTTACTCTGCTGGTGAACAAGTTAAAGGTGATTACTCTTTTTCTTGGAGTAATCAGAAAGAATCTTTTGTTGCAGAACGTAAGGTTTTACTTGGACATAATATTTTAAATCTTTCATCGACCCCTATGACAACAAATAAAAAATTTAGTGGTTTTGAAGAGTTATTATCTTTTCTATACCCTGAATTTATAAAGAATAATAAGTATATTCAATATACTGTTGATGGTGAGGATTATGTTTATAAAATTTTTGCTATTTCATTTGTAAAAACGAATGATGGTTATATAAATACTTATTATATGGATAAAAATGAAAAAAAGAAATATATACAACAAGTGAAAAAAGAAAGCTACTTTGACTTTGGTGTTGATGTAGATAGTAATGATGGAATTATAACACTTGCTACTTGTACCAGGTTCTTTGGTCCAAAAGCAGGGTATAGTTTTAGAATAGATGCACGTCGAGTTCGAAATGGTGAGGTAATGTCGAACTATGACTTTAAAGAAAAGAAAAATTACAACAAGATAAAGAAAATTTTAAAAGGAGATGAGACAAGTGAAAAAGCATAAAATTATAGGGGTTGCTATTGCTTTTGTTATTGTTACTTTAACTGCTATAACTGGTTTTACTTGGTATAAAAACAATGTTTTTATAGGTACAAAAGATGTTAAAGCAGCAGCAAAAACTGGTAATTGTAAAACTTTTCATGTTACTGTAGAGCAAGGTGCATATGATAAGTTTCCTACAAATGGTGGTGGAACTTATACTGCTTATGCTTATGCTGTGAAGGGTAGAACTAAAACTAAAATTTGGGATGAATGGGAAGACTTTAATGCAGGTAATGTTAAAGAAGTTACAACTCTTCCAACTTGGGCTGAAAGAGCTTCGGATGATATGTTTCTTTTGAAACAAGAAACTTTTACTAATAGTGGAACTTTGGATGTATCAAAAGAAGTAAATAAATTCCAAAATGAACATGATACTACTAATGAGTATTATGATTTAATTGTAGAAGTTTTTCAATCTGAAACTGTTGCCGAAAAGGGTAAAGAAAAAGGGACTGGAAAAGAAATTGATGTTCCAGTAACTTATATTTGTGGATCTAGAGATAAAGTTGAGATTCCTAATAAGGGAGGTACTGAATCAGATCCTAATGTAGGTTTATGTAAATCATGGGCTGATAATAATAGTAGTGCTATGGTGGAAGATGGTGTTAATCTTAATACACCACTTGAGAAAATCAAAGATAATGCTGAAGCACTTGAAGAATTTAGAAAAATGAAACAACAATTAATTGGTGCTTATTGTTCAGGTGGAACTTCTCCTAATTCTCGTTCAAAAATTATTGAAAGGATGAAGGGTTTTGAAGATGAATTCATGAAATTAGTAGATAACATGGAAAATTCTGGTTGGAATAGCAATCAACATTCTGAAGAGTGGCTTGGAATGAATAAGGAGACTGATTTTGAAAATGTTGCAGAGCTTCCTGGAGTTACTATCGAAGGAGACAATGGTGGTATTAAATTAGAAACTTTATATTGTAAAACCAACTCAGTTTATTTAAAAGATGCTGAAGGTGCTAATGGTGTTGATAAATTAGAAGAACCTGGTACTAATCAATATGCCTTAAAATATGCAGATAGAGAGAAAAAATCTGTTGATACTAGTGATGGAAAAGCTAGAGCTAATTTATATTTATTTAAATATGTAGCTCCAACCAAAGAAGAAAAATATAATACATTTACTGTAAAGAATGGAGAAGTTGTTCCAAGTGGGGAAGGTACAGCTTGTACAGTTGATTGTACAGAATATGTAAAAATTAATTTTGATCCTCCACAAGAAGTTATTGCAGGAATGTGCTTTGGTTATTCTATTCAAGTAATTGCTTATACTGAATGTAGTGCTCAACGTGCTGAGTTTACTGTTCCTGATTTACCACCTACTTCATCTATTAGACCTAGATGTCATGATGGACAATCTATTGGTGCTGGTCCTAATGAAGAATTTGAACAATGTGTAATGTCATGTGATGGTGGAAAATATACTAGTGAATGTTCTGATAAATGTCTTGATAAAATTAATAAAGCTTATGGTGGAGAAAAGATTAGTAATGATGGTGTTAAGAAATTAAATACTGGTATTAAAAAGTTTAGTTCAACTAGTGAAAAAGTTTTAGGTACATTTATTGATGATGCTCAAGTTGATACTAGTGCTAATATCTGTGATTCTTATCCAACAATAGCTCAAATTAATCAAATTAAAAATACTCAAGGTAGAGATGCTGCTCTTCAACATTTAAGAAGTTGGTTTGTAGAACATGCATCTGGATATTATGATTATGATGGTAATGATCATACTACAATTAGATTCTTTACTAATTGTCCAGGTAAATATTGGTCTCAATATTCTCCATATTACTATGTAGATAATAGAGGATTTGAAACAATGACAGATCATGATATGCATTTGAATCAGGGTAGAGATACTTGTCATGATAATACTCATTGTGAAGAACAGGGACCTTCATGTGCTACTACTAATGATTGTGGTAATAAAACAGGTGGTCTTAATGGTGGAGGTGGATTCTTAGTTGATATAGGTGCTGATACTTCTCAAGATCCTAATATGACTTGTGATAAGAATTCTGAAACTCCATATTGTGCTAAATTATGTGAAACTGACTGTTATTATTCTAATGAAACAGGTGGAGATTTTGTATCTGCTAGCATGATTTCAGACGCAGTTGATAAAACTCTTAGTAGTTATAATGATGCTTGGGCTAAATGTAATTCTAATGCTGCATGTAAGAGTAATGGAACAACTGAGTCTATCTTCTATATAACTGTTGATGAAAATGAGGATGTTGATAATTATAAATGGGATGAAACTAATGATACTGGTGCTACTTTGAATCCTCCTACTCCTCAAGAAGGTACTCATGAAGATGGATGTGTTGGTACTGGACCTGGTCCTGATGGTGATAGTTCTTATAATATAATTGAAGGTAGAGATTCTACTGAAAGCTTATTATTACCTGGAACTGGTGGATTATGTTATTGTGGTAATACTGATTATAGTGGATGGCATCATTATACTAGATGGACATTCCCAGGAACTTGGATTAATGGTAAAAACAATAATGTTATGTATACACCTCCTTCAGAAGATCAAAAAGAATACTATACTGGTGGATATAATCAATATTGTGTTCCAGAAGGTGCAGAAGATATAAATACTGACTGGTATAAAGAGTTTATGAAACGTAAATGGCTAGGTAAAGAGGAATTCGAAAGAGATGGTATGAAGTGTGTTAAGTTAAATTACTCAGATCCTGTAGCTCGTACATCTATTAATACTAGTAGTATTGAAAATAATATTAAATATAATATTCATGCTAAGACAGAACATTTTGGTAATTATGATTGGACTTTGAAAGCTTCATGTTTCTATGCTTCAAGTCAGACTGGTGAAACTCCATTTGACGATACGACTACTGAAGAAACTCCTGGTTCTCTAGAATGGTGTGGACCAGTTGAAAATCCTGCTTCAGAATACAGAGTTAAATCTGCTGATTTACCTAATATATTACCTAATGCCAAAGGTGAAGGCGGAACAAAGGAAACATTTAACTGGAGTGATGCTGGAACTAAATTAGATATTCCTGGGTACGAAATTGTTCCTGGTGCTACTAGGGATTATATAGAGGATTTAGGAGATAATATATTTAAGGGTACAGATTACTTAGATTATGAATTCAATCTTAATGCTGAGGCTATGAAAGATATTGCTTCTAGTAATACTACATATGGTGATTTCGAAAACTATAAAGATAATGGTGGTAGTTTAAAATTAACATTTGAACCTATTTTCCCTAAAAATAAATTAGTTGATTATTCTGGTTATCGTTTAAATGCTGGTAAGAGTGGATTGATTTCTTATGTAATTAATAAGTATGGTGGACATCGTATTCCTTTAGATCAAATTACTTGTAACAATGTAACTATGAATAATGATTCAGATGATGATAGTCCTTGTCAATCATTTAAGAAATATTACTCTGATTATGTAAAATGGTTTGATGGAAATAAAGATTGTAAAGATAATTGTACACCATTTAATTAATTTAATTTAAAAAGGAGGTAATATTTGTGAATAAGGCCATGTTAACAGTGGGATTGATTATGATGAGTTTGCTAGCTTTGTTTGTCATTAATGTCATTCAAAGCTACGCAACTGGTAGTGAACTTGATTATTACTTATTAAAGGAGACTACTGAAGCATCAATGATTGATGCAGTTGATGAAGGTTTCTTTAGAAAAGTTGGTCAAGTAAGAATTGATAAGGAAAAGTTTGTTGAAAGCTTTTTAAGAAGATTTTCAACTGAAGTTGAAAGAACAAGAGATTATAAAATAGGTTTTTATGATTTGAATGAGACACCACCTAAAGTATCAGTTAAAGTTGAATCTGGAACTATGTATTCTTTTCCTGGACAAACTTATGATGATCCAGATGCTAAACCATTAAAAATTAATACAAAGATTACAATGGTTTTAACTGATTATAATGAAGCTAATGCTACATATCAGGATTGGTATCAAAAATGTTATTTCAAAACTGGTGATAATGCTTCTTGTTTTAAAACAGAAACTTTATAATAATTAAAAAGAGAAAAGGGAAGGTAAAAATGGGAAATTTAACTTTAGGATTAAAAAAATTCTTAGCAAATAAAAATACCGTTACTGTTGTTTGTGTTGTAGCTGCTATTCTAGTGTTATATCTTGGATATAACGCTAGAGTTAATGCTGCGGTTAATCCAGTAGAAGTTCCTTATGCAAAGGAAACTATTTCTCCTGGTATACAAATAACTCAAGATATGGTTGGAACTAAAAAAGTTCCTCCTGCTATGTTAGAGGAAGATGAAATTAGAAATGCGTCTGAAGTAATTGACAAATATTCTAATGCAGATAGTGTTATTCCTCAAGGAAGTTTATTTCATAAGAGAAGTGTAGTTGAAAAAGAACAATTACCTGCAAGTATTATTTTGGATTATCCAAAAGGTGAAGTTTTATATAACTTAAGCGTTAATACTAACTCAACTTATGGTAATTCTGTTTTTCCTGGTAACTACATTGATCTTTATGTTAGAATTACTAAAAGAGTAGCAGAAGGACAACAAGCAACTGATGATCAAATTATGTATGGTAAATTGATTGAAAATGTAAAAGTTTTAGCAGTTAAAGATTCTGATGGTAATGCAGTGTTTGCCAATTTAGATGAGACTAGAACTCCATCTATGGTAATATTCTCTTTACCTCATGAGTACTATATTTTACTAAAGAAAGCTTCTTATTTGGGAACTTATTCTAGTGAAATAGTACCAGTTCCTACATCTGAAAGTTTAAAGAATAAACCTGGAGATGTTAAGATTGCTAATAACGATATTAAAGATTTTATAAATCAAGTTACTGTTTGGACTGAAGATAAATAAAAAAAATAAAGAATAAAAAATAAGGGATGTGGTTTTAATGAACGAAAATATTTTTGACAAATTAGATTTTGGTCCTTTAAGACCACTATTAGATAATGATGATATTACTGATATTTCATTTTGTAATGGTGGACAAATTTGGGTTCGTTCATTAAACCAGGGTTCTCTTAGAGTTGAAGTACCTGGAGCAAGTTCTGAATTTATGGAGAAACTTGCTTTTCAGTGTTCTAATGTTATGGGTACTAC
Organism: uncultured Bacilli bacterium; assembly: GCA_947623665.1. Taxonomy (GTDB): domain Bacteria; phylum Bacillota_I; class Bacilli_A; order RF39; family UBA660; genus CANRDQ01. The sequence continues at coordinate 20,036 of CANQHJ010000011.1, read as the reverse complement.
ATTTAATAATGCAAAGCCGTTTTTGGATGCTGAGAGTGCAGAGCTACGTCTTAACTTTGTTCATCAGTCTATTGCCACTAATGGTATTGCTTGTGTTATCCGTAAAACTCCTGCAAAAATTCGTCTTGAAAAAGAGAAACTTATAAAGGAAGATTATTTTACTGCCGATATTCATGATATTTTAATAAAATGTGTTGAAGGTCATTGTAATATAATGGTTGCAGGGGAGACTGGTTCAGGTAAAACAGAGTTTGTTAAATACTTGGCTAGTCATACCAAAGTAAATGAAAAAGTTATTACTATTGAGGATACTTTGGAACTTCATTTGGATAGAATTTTTCCTCAAAGGGATATTGTTGCTATGAAAACTAATAATGTAGCAAGTTATTCAGATGTTTTGGTTACGTGTATGAGACAAAATCCAAAGTGGATTTTACTTTCAGAAGTACGTAGTGCTGAGGCAGTTACTGCTGTACGTAATTCTATTTCATCTGGTCATAATATTTTATCCACTATACATGCTGATAAGGCTGCATCTATTCCATATCGTCTTTATAGTTTGTTAGAGTCAGATATTGAAGTAGATCAATTTTTAAATACAATTTATAGATATATTCAGATAGGGGTTCATATTAAAGCTTTTTATAGTAAGGAGTATGGTAAGTTTCATCGTGAAGTTGATGAAGTAACAGAATTCTATGTTGATGATGATAATGTTTGTCAATCTAGAGTTATTTATCAGAAAATCCTTGGTAAAGGGGCTGTTCAGAGAAGACCAAGTCAACATTTAATGGAATATTTAGGTAATCAAAATGTTGATATCGAGTCTATTGCTGGTCATATGAGTGATAAAGAAATTGAAAAAGATACAGTATTGAAAGATACTTCTCTTGTTGAAAATAATAGTGATAGTAGTACTAATGTTGTTTCTGCTACAGAGGCACAATCTGCTAATCCTGTTAATAACGTAGCAGCTCAAGCTAGTTCTACTACTCAAATTCCTACACCAGTTGTTTCTCCTAGACCAACCCCAGCTGTAGAAACAGTGCCAACGACTCCACAAATACCGCTACCTAATAATTCACCAACTCCTCAAGTTGTTGGAGCGCCTACTCAGGTAGTGCAGAATGTTCAAGGTAGTTAGGAGGAAATAAAATGTTAGAGTTAATTATATTATTAATGATTGGTGGTTTCTGGTTAATATATAGAAATTACCGTGGACAAAATGTATCTAAATATCTTGTAGAACAAACTCAAGTTATATTCGATAAATTTGCCCCTTATTCTTTTCATACTGTTAGAGAAAAGACTAAACAATTAGGTCAAGAATATACATTGAGACAATATACTATTCAAGTTGTTATGTTTTCTGCTTTTGCAGGAGTTGTTTCTTGGGTATATTTTTATAATTTAGTAGTGTGTGTGATATATATTATTATAGTTATAATGTTTATACCGTATCTGTCTTTTCTAAGATGTAAAAGAATATATAGTGAGTTTTTATTTGAACAAGTTCAAGTTTATACTACTAATACGATTATGGAGTTTGCAACTACTCAATCTTTTGTAAAAGCATTAGAAGGTGTTAGAAATTCTGGAGTATTAGAAGATCCTGTAAAACGAGATGTTTCTCATATGATTGAACTTGCTTATCAAAATGGTACAATTGATGAATCTCTTGATTATATGAATAATCTATATCCTTATTTTATTGTTAAGAATATGCATCAATTATTTTTACAGATTACTAATGAGGGTGCTAGAAATTCTGCAGATAGTTTGGAAAATATGCAAATGGATATCGATATGCTTGTTGAAAGTGTTTATCGAGATAGAATTGAAAGAGCAAGCTTTCATAAACAATTTTTGCAGTTTGGTCTTATGTTATATATTTTAGTTATGACTGTTCAATACTTAGTTGGAACAGAGACATATATTCAATTGTTAGAAAAAATTTATGTACAAGTATTAATGCATGGTACTATCCTTGCAAATAGTTATTTTCTTCTAAAAGGAGAAAAATATTATAACGAGAATGTAGGTGCTGAGTAATGGAGATATTTATTTTTGCACTAATTATAATATTCTTACTTGTTTATACTAATGTTATAGATAAGAATAAGTTTATTGCAGATAATGAAAAATATTTTACTATGTTAAAAGAGGATGACTATGAATTTCTAGTTTATGCTAGGTATGGTGATTCTGTTGATGTAGAATTATTATTTAGAAGAAGAATTATTTATGCTATTTTATTTGGATTTGCATTTTTACTATTATTTTTAAATGATTTGTCATTTTTAAATATCTGTATTACTATTGGGGCTGCTTATTTTATATTTAAACTTCCTTATAGTAATTTGAAATCTTTTTATAAGAAACATTTACATGATATTGATGTAATGTTGCCATACTATTTAAAGAGTTTGGAGATTTTGATACAACATTACACAGTGCCTGTTGCAATAGGTAAATCTCTTGATGATGCACCTGAGATATTTAAACCTGGTTTGAGACAATTAATTGAAAAAGTTAATGCTGGTGATTCTAGTATTAATCCTTATATGGATTTTGCAAATTTATATCCTGTAAGAGATTCAATGAGGATGATGAGGCTTTTATATCGTCTTGGTATTGGTTCTCAAGAGAGAAAACATGAGAGTTTGATGATGTTTTCTAGAACTGTTTCAAACTTACAAAATAAAGCTCGTGAGATTAAGTATAAAGAAAGACTTAATCATATGGAAAACCAGACTATGATAATGTTGATTATTACTGGTATTGGTGTTATTTTACTTATATTGATTGCTATGATGGCAATGATGTAAAATAATATATTTTGTTAAATTAGTATTGTTTTAAAAAACAATGTTTGTTATAATTAAATTAATCATATGAAAGGAGTGATTTGTGAATGAAAGCAGCTACTGGAGAGTTAAACTTAACTGTTATTACTATTGTTGCAGTTGCAGCTATAGTTGCATTTTTCTGGGCTCTATGGCCAACAATTCGTAATACTATTAACAATCAATGGGATGATTTAAGTCGTAATAGAGCTACTACTACTATTGTTATGCCTATTAGATAATATTAAAAAGAGAAGAGGTGATTTCTCATGCGTGATGCTATTGGTGGAGTTGTAAACATACAAATGATTTTAGTATTTATTGCTATTGTTAGTGGTTATCTAGCATTTTCTGTTAGTTATACTAAAGCTGTTCATGTTAAAGATTTTATAATCAATAAAATTGAGGAATATGAAGGTTATGGTGAGATTAACGGTTCTGGTGTTAGTACTGCTGGAAAAAGTGCGATTATTAAAAATGAAATCAATAAGTATATGAATAAAATTGGATATTCTGGAACAGGAGTACCACATAATGTTGATTGTTCTCAAGTTATTGAAAGTACTACTGGTGCAAGCGGTGTTGGAGCTACACTTGTTAGTGATTCTGATACTTCAAAAGATTATGCTGTATGTAGATATGAAGGTTCTAAAGGAATAAGATATAATGAGGAAACTAAGACTATATCTGAGAAAGATGTAAATAGATATTATTATGTTGTTGTTACTTTTATTAGTATTGATGTTCCTGTTATAAATCAAATCATGTCTAATTTACAATTCTTTGAAATAACTGGTAAAACTAAACTTATAGAGGATCTTTCTATCTGAGTGGGTTTATAAATGAATGTTATAGTTGCTAATGAGGCACGTGAGTTATTAACTGATTTGAATATTGAGGTTATAAAAAGTGTCGAAGGTGAGTATAGTGTAGAAGAATTTATTGATATATTTAAAAATATGTTTTTTGCTAGAATGATTCTTGATGTTACTGCAATTAAAGATTATAAAAATATAGAAAATATACAAAAAGTTTTTACACATTTACCTGCAGATAAAATAATATTGTTTTTACCTACGATTAAAGAAACTACTTCTTCTGTTTATTTATCACAATTAATTTCAATGGGAGCTTATAATTTTACTACTAATTTAGATGGAGTAAAATATTTGCTTAAAAATCCCAATAATTATAAAGATGTTGCTCATTTTCAACAATTGAGTGATTTGTCTTCTAATGTTAGTAGAAATGTAGAAGTTGGTACTAAAGTATTTGGAATAAGAAATTTAACTAATCATGCTGGTGCTACAACTCTTATTTATATGTTAAAACAAGAGTTAGAGTCTTCATTTGGTATGGTAGTTTATGCTTTAGAAATTGGAAGACATGATTTTGGAGTCTTTAATGATGAAAGAATGTTGTCTATAGATCAAAGTGAAATTTCTAATACTATAGGAAGATTTCAAGATGCAGACGTTATCTTAATTGATATGAATGATACTACTGATGATGATTTATGTGGAAATGTGTTATATTTATTAGAACCTAGTATTATAATGCTTAATAAACTTGTTAGAAGAAATAAAAATATTTTTTCTTCTTTAAAAGGAGCAAGAATTGTTTTAAATAAAAGTTTTTTGAGCAATAAAGATATTAGTGAATTAGAATTTGAAACTAAGTCTAAGTTCTTTTATAATATTCCTTGTTTAGATGATAGAAAGAAACATGATGTTTTGTGTAGTTTTTTATCTAAATTGGGTTTTAATAATTATAAAGATAATAGTAAACCTAGTAATAATAAAATTGTTGGTATGTTTAAAAAATAATTGACAATCATTGTTTATTAGGTTATTATATTATTAAATATTGTGTCATAGTTATACTATGTTGAAAGAGAGGTTTTGAATTATGAATGTAGATCCTAATGATGCTTGTCATGGATTGACACCTTTTGTAAGAATTCTTAGACAAGGTATTTTTCCTATAGTACAAATTGGTATTCCAATAATTTTGATTGTTATGGGTACTGTTGATTTAGGAAAAGCTGTAATATCTAGTGATGAAAAAGAAATTAAACAAGCTCAATCAAGACTTATTAAGCGTTGTATTTATGCTGTTGTTGTATTCTTCATTGTTACTTTAGTTTCATTACTTATGAACTTAGTAGAACGTGGAGATAATACTGTAGGTGCTACTGGTTGGGCAGAATGTTGGAGAATCGCTGGAAGCTAAAATAATTTTGTAAAGTAAAATAGCAATTTGCATTGCTATTTTTTTTTGCTTTTGTTATAATTATTGTGTGTAATGGAAAATGGGTGAAGTAGATGAAAAAACAAGTAAGAATTATATATGTATTAATGTTTTTGTTTATGTATTTCTTAATACCTAAAAGTGTTTTTGCTGCTAAAGGTGCAGTTACTTGTGTTTGTACTGGTGATGTAAATTTAGAGATTAATTTTGTTCATAATGAGGGTACAAGTGATCAAATTGAAAATATACTTTGGGGAGACCAATATGGGCAATTAACTTCATGTGATGATGATAAGTTGAAAGTATGTCCTATAGGTAGTGGAGACTGCCCTAATGAAGAAAAAAAATGTGTTAATAAAGCTCCTGATGGATTTCCTCAAACTATGGGTGGTAGTGTTTCAAATGGTGGAAAGTTTACTCTTAGTTCTGGAGCACCTAATAGTTCAGCACTTAATTGTCCTGCTGCTGTTGTTGTTGAAAGTATTTCAGATGGTAAATCAGGAAAAATCTTCTTATATGATAAAAGTTATATGAAAGAAGCAGAGGCTTGGGCTGATGATATTAATAAAACAAAAAAAGAAAATGGTAGTAAATTTGGAATAAAAGCTTGGGAATCTAAAGCTAAAGCAGCTTATTTAACTTGTTCACACAAGACTGGTGAAAGAACTAATCCTGATACAGGAGAAAAAGTTGCGGATGCTAATGGTGTTGTTTCAAATAATAGTTCTACAGATATTTTAAAACAAAGTGTTAATCGTGATACACCATATAAGGTAAAATGGTTAAAAGCTTTAAAGAATGCTAATTTTTTAATTTCGAGGTCGGTTAAACTAGAATGTTCTGATGTTTTCGGAAATGTTAATGATGAGGCAAGTTTAGCATCATTTCTTCAAAAAATATTTAATTATATACGTATATTTGGAATTTTACTTGTTTTAGTTATGTCTGCAGTAGAGTTTGCAAAAGTTATTTTATCTAGTGATTACGAAGCATTAGGTACTGCAAGAAAGAAGCTAACTTTCCGAATGGGATGTGTTGTAGCATTATTACTTTTACCATTTATAATAAACTTTTTAATGGGATTGTTTATTTCTGGTACAATTGTAGATTTTAGTTGTGGTATAAAATAAATAAGGTGGTGTTATAGATGTTATCAAATACTGAACCAGCTGGTGTTACACAAAGATTTATAAGAACAATGGTTGGTATGATAGATAGATTAGTTTTTGGTATGTTGGCAGCTAGTTTTGATATGTTTTATGCCATAACTGATCAACGTCTTCAAAAACTTGATGTAATAAAATCTTTAATCGGTAGATTTCAATTGATTATTGGTGTGGTATTTTTATTCATATTTGCTGTTCATATAGTTCAAGGAATTTTAAACCCTGATCTTTTTACGGATAGTTCTAAGGGGACTTCTAAAGTAATTACAAGGTGTTTAATGGCATTGTTTTTACTTGCTGCTATGATTCCTTTGAATATACCTGCTCCTGGTGAGAATAGTTTTGAAGAGGCTGTTTCTAATCAAGGACTTTTATTTGGTACTCTTGCATATGCTCAGTCTAAAATTATTGGAGAAAATATTTTAGGAAAAATAATTTTAGGTAATAAGGCAGCTAGTATTACTGATTATGATGCAACAGGTACTGGACAAGATCTTGATGGGGACGGTAAAATAGGAGAAAATGAGAAGATGAGTGTTTCTTCTGTTGGAAATTATTTTGCTACTTCTATTGCTAAAATGTTTGTCTTTCCTAATATGGTTCCAGGTGCTACTGAGATTGATCAAACTGACGAAGAAGGAAATTTAATGGCACTTTGTGCTGATGATCCTGCATTTGCTGGTGGTGCTGATGAGGTTAGTATTGAAGATCCTGATACTATGGGAAGATATCAATGGTATGCAATAGAAACTGATGCACCAGATATTTTTGGATATATCACAGATGAGTGTACTGTAGATGAATCAGTAGAAGATGGAGTTTTAAATAAATTGTTTAATTCTGTTAAATCGTTATTGAGTGGTGATTTTAAAGGAATTTGGGCTAGTTGGGCTGGTCAACATTGGCAATTTCAATATTTATGGCCTTTATCAACTGTTGTAGGTATTTATTTATTATTTGTTATGTTTTCATTTGCAACTGAGGCTGCTATTATAGTTTTTAAAATTATAATTTTAAGAATTTTAGGTCCTGTTGCAGCTATAAGTTATATTTCTCCGTCTGATAATAATAAAGTTTTTAGTTCTTGGGCTTCCAATTTAGCAAGTGCATATACATATTTACTTATAAGATTTGCATCGTTGTATTTCATTATTTTAATGTTGCCTGCTGTATTAAGTGGTCAAATATTCCCTTCAGCTGGTATTTTTGGATATTTGTTTATAATTATAGCGTTATTCCAGTTTGCTAAACAAGCTCCTAAATATGTTAAAAATTCTTTAGGTATATCTGATGAAAATAAGACTGGTCTATTTGGAAATTTAATGGGTGGACTATCAAATATTGCAGGAACTGTAACAACTGGTCTAGGAGCTGTTGGTACAATGGTGAATTCTGCAGCATCTAGTAAAGCAGCTGATGAGGAAAGAAAAAGACTTGGATTACCAGGATTGGATGGTAATGTTGTTAATCCTGATTCAGGGTTAAACAGAGCTAAACATCTTCTTGCTGGTGCGTGGGGATTTGGACAAGGAATATATACTGGAAGTAAAATGATGAAAGATGATAGTAAATCTGTGTCTGATATGGCAGAAGCTTATACTAAAATTAATGAACTGAAAGCTGCACGTGGTAGGTCTGGTTCTACTTTATTAGGAAGAGCAAGAGAAGCAGTTACGACTTTAGGTACTGGAAAAAGTAGTTTGGCTGATTTAGAAACTGATCTTGCAAAATATAATGCTATTTCTTCTACTTCTAAAAACTTAGGTGAATATATTAAGAAAAAAGCTGTTTCTAAGCATGGAGATGATAGTAAATTATTTGAAAATGCTGGATATAATTTTAAAATGACAGATTCTATGGGAAATACTCATCAAATGAAAGATTTAGGAGTTTCTTATAATGATATTTTAAATGCTCGTGCAGAGGCTCGTGCTAAAGGATATAAAACATTTAATGTTGGTTCAGCAGTACTAAATACTGAAGGACAAGCCACTGATGACTTTATTGATGAAGCTGCAGGTAAACTTTCTAAAAGATGGGGTAGTGATCAAATGGCAAAAGGTGTTAAAGATAGAGATGCTGGATTTACTAATTATTATAATTCTGCTACTGATAATGGTGTTAGTGAATTTATTCATGATCCAGATGTGGCTGTTTCTGGTATGTTTAAAGATGCTGATGATATATTTGATTCATATAAATTGGGAAAAGCATCAGGTGCTTCTAGTGGAGAGGCTAAAGCTATTGAAAACTCTGCTAAATATGCTGAAAGTAAAGCAAACCAATTTGGTGGACCTAAGTAATAGAAACTTAAAAGGAGTGTGATATATAGTGAATAATTATTTGATACCTGCTAATACAAAGAAAGGTATGTTAATACTTGGTGTTTTTAAACCTTTTGATTTGATAATGTTTGGAAGTGGATGTATTGTTTCTTTGTTATTGCTTGCTTTTGTACCTATTGCTGACACATTAACTGTTGTCCTGGTATTATCTCCAGCTATAGTTACTGGATTTTTGGTAGTACCTATTCCTTATTATCATAATTTACTTACTGTTTTAGGTGAATTGTATGAATTTTTAACGAGTAGACAAAAATTCTATTGGAAAGGATGGTGTTCAAGAGATGGCATTGATGAATAAAGTTAATGATAAAAAACAACAAACTAGTAAATGGACTGAAGATTGGATTCCTGTTGAAGGTATTCAAAATGGAATGATTCTTACATCTGATAAGATGAGAGTTGCTGGAGTTAAAGTTTATCCAAGAAATATATTTATTCTTGATCCAAACTCTCAAGATAATATTCTTATTAGTCTTAAAAACTTTTATAATATGATAGATTTTGAATTTTGGCTAGTTGTTGCAGATAGACCTGTTGATATTTCAGTTTATCTTTCTCAATTACAACTTTTGTATAATGAAACAACATCTCCTGCGGTTAAAAAATTAATTATGCAAGATATTCAAAAAGGACAAACATTTATCAATAATAATATAGTTGATACAGAATATTATATTTTGTTTAAAGAAGTTAGTGATGATAATGTTCAGAAAAAGATTCGTCTTTTAATAAATGGTTTAGCAAGTTGTGGTTTGAATTCTGCACAAGCTAATAACGATGATTTGAGAGTTATTTTGGACAATTTCTTAAATGGGGGAGAAACTACTGAATTTGGGGCGGTGATGCCGATATGATGTCATTTAAATCTGAAATTGCACCTAAGGGATTACATTTTAATCCTAGTGATTTCTTTATTAGTGATAAGTATGCAACTATTTTAACAGTGGTTTCTTATCCAAAATATATTGTACCAGGTTATTTATCTACACTTACTAATATGCCAGGTATTAAGGTAGTTGTTAAACACATTCCGATTGCTTTTTCTGCTATGTCTAAAATGTTGAATAAGCAAATTGCTGATTTGAGAGAGAAATATCGTCAAGAAAAAGATGTTACTGTAAAAGAGAGAATTAGACAAGATGCTGAAAGTTTGGAGTATTTTACTTCTATGCTTGCAGCCAGTCAAGCTCGAATCTTTGACTTTCAAATGCACATTATGATTACTGCAGATACTAAAGAAGAGTTAGAATTAAAAAAAGTAAATGTAAAAAACTATTTGGATGCAATGGAACTAAGGGCTATTTCTCTTCGTTTTGAACAAGAAAAAGTTTTTAAATCTATTTTACCTATATTTAAAGATCAAGATGTTGAGGAAAGAATTGGAACACCTATTCCTTCAGCAACTATTGCTGCTATGTATCCATTTATTTTTGATAGTATTAAAGATCCGGGACTTTCTAATTTAATTGGTGTAGATTTTTCTGGGGGAGTAATTTTATTTAATCAGTTTTTATATAAAGAAAGAAAAGAAAATAATAGAAATAATGCTAATATGATTATTCTTGGTACTTCTGGTTCAGGAAAGTCTACTGCTGCTAAAATTTTACTTAGAGGTCATATACGTAATGGTTGTCAAATAGTTGCAATCGACCCTGAAAATGAACTTGCCGAAATCACTAAGACATTTGGTGGAGAAACAGTCGATATGGGAAAAGGTGGAGAGTATGGTTTAATTAATCCACTTGAAGTTGTAATAGATGCAGATGAGGAAGAGATAAAACAAGGATTGGGTTATACAGTCTTAACTCGTACTCTTCAATTTTTAAAAGCTTTTATGAGATACTATGATCCATCTATTGAAGAGAGTGTTCTTACTATGTTTTCTGAAATAGTACAAGATACTTATCATAGATTTGGTATTGATTTTAATACAGATTTTTCATCATTTACATCAGCAGATTATCCAACTTTTACGGATGTTTATGCTACTGTTAAAGGTAGACTTATGTCTATGACTGAACAAACTCAAGAAAGAGAAATAATGGAAAAACTTGAACTTAAAATAAGACCTATTACGAAAGAATTGAGATTTTATTTTGATGGTCATACTACTGTTAGAAGTGATAGTGAATTTATAGTTTTTAATATTCGTGAGTTAATGAATAGTGATAGTAATGTTAGAAATGCATTATTCTTTAATATTTTGAAGTATGCTTGGGGATTATGTTTAGATAGTGGAAGAGATACAGTTTTAATGGTTGATGAGGCACATGTACTTTTGGGTGATCAAAATGCATTAGGGGCTGATTTTCTTGCACAAATGCAAAGACGTGCTCGTAAGTATAATACTGGGACTATTATTATTACTCAACAGCCTAGTGATTTTTCTGATCCTAGAGTTATAACACAAGGTAAAGCAATATTTGATAACTCTTCTTATTATTTGATAATGGGACTTAAAAAGCAAGCTGTTCAAGATTTAGGTTTATTGATTGATTTGAATGATAATGAACGTGAAAGTATAAAAAGATATTCTCAAGGTGAAGCTTTGTTTGTATGTGGAAATCGTCGAATGAGAATTAATGTTACTGCAACTCAAGAAGAGTTGGATTCATTTGGAACAGGTGGAGGATTTTAAAAAAGAAGTAGGTGAGTAATATGTCAAAAGATGGTAGTGATAATAGAAGTCAAAAAGATAATGGTATAAAACTATCATCTTTTGATCCTTCTAAGAAAGCAACTGCTGTAAAACTTTTTGGTAATAACTATTTAGCATTTAATCCTAATTCTAAAATTGGTGCTGCTTTTGATTCATTATTAAGAGGAAATAAAGGGAAAAATAATACTAATGGTTCTAATAGTAATAATAATTCAAATGCACCATCTATGCCCAATGGACGTTCTAATGGAAATAGTCTTGCTCAAGGTGGTAAGGAATTAGCAAAGACAGCAGGTAAAAAGGCTTTGGATGCTGCTAAATATTATCCTGATCCTGTTGTTGCTACTACAGCTAGAGGTATTGACTTTATAAGAAAAGTTGGTAATTCGGTTGCAAATGCTGCTCAAAAAGCTCAACAAGATATACCAGATGGGTTAAGAAAAAATGAGGAAAATAGAAAGAATCATCAAAATGCAAATTCTAAGTCAAATGAAAATTCAAATTCATCTGATAATCCTAAGTCAGATGATAAAGCATCAACTGGAGAGGTTACTGGTGAAGAAGAACATAAAGATGGTTTTATTAAAGGCACTGTTAAAAAGGTTATTAAATTTGTAGTTATGTTTTTTATTGCTATTGCTGTAGTGGTTTTTTTGATATTTAGTGGTAATTTGGTTTCTGCTCATGTAGCTAATTTTGCTGCTAGTACTATTAGAGGTGAAGAACTAATAGAAAACGATATGGAAATAGGAGAAGATAATTCTACTAGTCCAGAAGAAAAAAGATTTTTTGGAGATTTGAATAGTGTATATAGTGAGCAAAATAAACAATTTAATCCTGATTTAGTATCTTCTGTTTTTTCAGTAATGATGGCTAATTCTCAATATGGTAGATATGGTCATTTTGATTATTCTGATATAAGTAAAGATATGATTAGTAAATTGGCTAGTAAATTAAAAGGTAGTCAAGTAGAAAGTGGTAATGGTGTTATAAATAATAATACTTCTGCTGTTACTGTAGAAGGAGTAGCTGCAGTTGCAAGTGATGCTGCTACTGCTGTTGGTAATGTTTCTGGTGGTTTTGGTAGAAATGAACCTGCTAATTTGGTTGATACTGGAAGAAAAAGTTTAGATGATAATGGTTGTAAACTGACTGCAGATGCATGGGCTGCTTTTCAAGCAATGGAACAAGCAGCTGCTGCTGATGGTGTTACTATTGGTGTCAATTCTTGTTATCGTAGTTATGATGAACAAGCAGTTACTACTGGTAATAGTCCAGCCTCAGCAGGTTATTCAGAACATCAAATGGGTTCTACTATTGATATAGCTAATCACGATAGTGGTCTTATTGATAATCCAACAGTTAATAATTGGTTGTATGCTCATGCTGCCGAATATGGTTTTATTAATAGATATTTTAATATGCCAGATGAAACACATCATTTTAGATTTGTTGGATCTGCTGTTGCAGCAGCTTATGGAAAATATAATACTAGCGCTCCAGGAGCACGACCTTATTATAGTATGTCTTATGAAGAATTTGTAAATAGTGATGAAGGTAAGAGTACTATTGGTAATTCATCAACTAGTTCTACTTCTTCTAGTTCTAATAAAAAGTCTACTTCATCATCTAAATCATCATCAAGTTCTGGTTCATCATCAAGTGGTGGTTCAGCAGATGCTATTATTAGTATTGCAGAAAAAGAAGTAGGAACTGGTGAACAAAATAATACTACTAAATATGGTATATGGTATGGTTTACCTGATGGAGAATGGTGTGCTATGTTTGTTTCTTGGTGTGCAAATCAGGCTGGAGTTGCAGAAGATGTTATACCTAAATATGCTTTAGTTAGTGATGGAAGAAATTTCTTTAAAAGTAGAGGACTTTATCATCCTGTAAGTGATAGTAGTTATACTCCTAAAAAAGGAGATGTAATATTTTATTCACATGGACATACAGGACTTGTTAAAGATTATCAAAATGGTATGGTAACAACAATAGAGGGTAATACTTCGAGTTATACTAATCCAGTGGTTGCAGAAAAGACTTTTAACCCACTTGCAATTGATATTGATGGATATGGTGATGTTCAATATACTAATAAGTCTTCAACTACTAGTAGTGGAAATACTACTACTGGTAATATTAATAATGATGAAGATTATAGAGATGTTATAAAAGAATTTATTCTTGAAACATTTACTAGTATAACTGATAAAATTGCAGATGACTTAGTTACAGAGGCTTTTGATTTTAAAAGAGATTATTATGATTTAATAAATAAAAAAATGGTAGATTGTGGTGTTACTTCTACTAGTAGTAGTGTTGGAAGTTGTACTTATGATATAAAGGGATTTGTGTTAGAGGGTACTACGGAAAAAGCTGAAAATTTATCAGTTAATGACTTAAAAGTTAGATTAATGCAATGTAGTGATGGTACTTATGGTCAGCCTGTACCTGGTGAAGAATTAGTTGAATTTGAAAAATATATTTTGGGTGTTACTTATGCTGAGGTTGGTACTGATTTTGAAAAAGAAGGTGCTAAGTCTGAAGCAATAGCGGCTCGTAGTTATGCATTAGCACGACCTTCTGTTATGCATAGTAGTATGGGTACTGGACTTGTTCAGGAGGATGGACAATGGATTTTACAACTTAGATCATGTACTGATGATCAAGTTTATTGTGATCCTGATAGAGGATGTTCTATGGAATCGTCTGCTCCATCTAGAACACATTATTCTGGTACTGATCATCCGTATGTGTATAAAACTCCATTACCTGTTGATGATCCTCTTAGAAGTTATGTTGCAGAAACAAATGGTCAAGTGTTAGTTAATTCTAAAGATTATATTATAAATGCTGATTATTTGGATGTTGATCAACAAGCTTGGAATAGACAGGCACTTGCTGGAAATGATGTTACACAAATTTTGATTTCTCATTATGCAGATAAGGGAGCAGCTAATATTAAGAGTATGCCATGTAATGGACAATCTACTAATAGTAGCAATCCTTCTTGTAAAGGATTAGGAAATAGTGCTGGTACTGCTTCTAATGGTGATTATGTTAATTGGAAACAACATGATGAACGTTGGGCTAGTGTATCACTTGGAGATAGTGATATGGGTCATATTGGATGTACTATTACAGCAATTGCAATGATGGTAGCTAAAAGTGGTGTTCCAACTGGAAATATTCAAGATTTCAATCCTGGTACTTTTGCTGAGGCATTAAAGGCAGCAGGTGTTACTTATTCTGATGGTAATACTGAGATTGGTAGTGTAAGTAAGGTAATACCTGGATTCCAATATGTAGGTAGTGTTGAATTTGATAAATATGAGCGTGGAGAAGATGGTAAGCTTGAATTGATAAAAGCTCCTGATGAAGAAAAGATTGCTAAGGCTAAGGAATTATTGGATCAAGGTTATTATATTATAGTTAAAGGAAATGCTAAGAATAGTGGTTCTGGACATTGGGTTGCTATTGATAGAGTGGAAAATAATAGAATTTATATGTTAGATCCATATCATGAAAATGGTGATTTGTTAAATGAGTATAATATACAATTTGAATTCCATTGGTATAAGGCTGTAAAATAGGTGATAATATGAGTAAGAAATATAAATGGTTGATTATTATATTTGTAGCTTATGGGTGTTTATTTGGATGTTTTATGCTTTTTAGAACACATAAGAAAGAAGTTAATGCTACAGTATTTTGGGATAATTATATTAAAATTCGTTATGAAAACGGAAATTGGTATAGAATATCTCAAAGTGGTATGAAAAGCTACGATTGGAAAAAATATGATTTATATTTAAATGATGAATTCTTAGGAAATTATTATTTAATGAATAATAAAAAATTGTATATATTTGATGATGATAAAAAACCAATTCAATGGAAAGTTGGAACTGTTGCTTTTGGTGGAAATGTTAAGTCTAAAGTAAGTAAAATTAGTACTTCGAAAATTTCTGATGTAGATTATACTTATATTAATGAAGTTTGTAAATCATTAAAAGTTAAAAATGTGGACTTTTCAAAGATTATTAATCAATATAAATATTTGGTGGATATAGATGGTGATAAAGAATTAGATACTATATATTCTATTAGTAATGCTCAAATGGAAGGAGCATATCCTTCTAAACAAACTTTTACAATCGTATTTTTAAGGAAAAATAATAAGAATATTATAATTTATAAGTCTATTGAAAATAAAAGTAATTATTTTTCTGGATTTGCTGCTGATATGATTGTGTTTACTATGGAAAATGATAAAAAGCCAAAAATTTTAATGAATTTTTCTACTTATAGCTCAGCAATTATAGAAGGTGCTTTATACGAATTTAATGAGAAGGAAGAAAGATTTGATAAATTAATTGGAACTTATTATGGAGGATAGAAAGGAGATACTTTTATGAAAAGAGTTAGTAACACAAATAAAAAGATTGGTATTGTTATTGTTATTTTTTCTGTTTTCATAGGTATCTTCTTTTTACTTGAGTTTTTAAGTAATATTACAAAATATAAGATTTTTGTTTTTAATAAAGAGAATTTTATTTTATATCAAGAATCTAATAAAGAGTGGTTTAATATAAGTAAAAAAGAATTTATAAAGAAATATTCTGATAAAAGTTATTTATTGTATGTTGGAGATAATAAAATTTCTGGTACTTTTAAATTTGATGTTATTGCAAATAATTTAGAAATGGTTAATAGAAGTAATAATATTCTTACTAGATATACAAAAGATAATTGGGTTGCTTATGCAGGATCTAGTAAAATGGAATATATAAAGCATTTGGATAGTGATATTTCTATTGAAGATGAGAAATTGATATTTAAACAATTGAAGAAATATAAATTAAATAGTGATTATAATGTTAGTTATTTTAAAAAATATACTACTAATATAGATAGTGATATTAGTGCTGAAAAAATTTATATAATTAGTAATATGACTGATTATGATAAAAAAAATATAAATAAAGTTTCAGATAAATTATTTTCTTTTATGTTGTTAAATGATGATAATAAAATTTATACTATTTATAGTAAAGTTAGTAATAAAAATAATACTGATAAATTGTGTATTCCTTCTGTGGAATCGATTTTAAAATTTTCTAATAATAGTTATAAAATATTTAGTTATTGTGATTATGTATCAAAAGATGCTTATGAGCTTATGTTATATAATTATCAAAATAATAAATTTACTAATATAAAAATCAATAATTAGTGACAATTTCTTGTTTTTACGTTATAATATAGCAGTAGAGAGGGAAGAATAATATGAAATTAAAGTTAAAAATTAGATCAGATAGTGAAGATTTGTTTATTTTTATAGTTTTTGCAATATTTATGTTTTATGTTGTTTGTATTTGTGTTGCAAATATTCATACTTTTGCTACTGATGGAATATTATCGGGAATTAATCCGTTACCTGCATTTGATTCAGAAGTTATTTTAACTACTATTATGTTTTATCTTGTTTCTTTAGGTGTGTTATTGTTTAGTGTTAAGTCTACTTTTTTTGAAATGGATGAAGGACTAGGTATAACTACAGATAAAAAAGATAAAGGATATAGTCGTTGGGCAAAAGATAAAGAGATACAAGCAGAGCTTGCAAAAATTGAATTTTCTCAAAGGGATTCACAGGCTGCTGGTGTACCACTTATAATAAAAGAAAATGAAATGTGGGTAGATAATGGAGAATATCATACATTAGTTATTGGTTCTACTGGTTCAGGTAAAACTGAAACTGTTATAAAACCTCAAGTTAAATCTTTAGCAAAAGCAGGGGAAAGTATGATTATTACAGACCCTAAAGGTGAAATATATGAAGAAACTGCTGAAATGTTAAAAGATAGAGGTTATAATATATTTATCTTAAACTTTAGAGATCCACAACAAGGAAATGCTTGGAATCCATTGTTTTTACCTTATCAAATGTATAAGAATGGTAATCAAGATAAAGCTATTGAGTTGCTTGATGATTTAGCTCAAAATATACTTTATGATGAATCTAGTCAAAATAGTGATCCTTTTTGGGAAAAAACTTCAGCTGATTATTTTGCAGGAGTTGCCTTAGGACTTTTTGAAGATGCTAAAGATGAAAATGAAGTAAATATTAATAGTATAAATTTAATGACTACTGTTGGAGAAGAAAAGTATAGAGGTAATACTTATATTCAATCTTATTTTGAACTTAAAGATCCTGCTAGTTCAGCTGCTGTTAATGCATCTTCTACAATTAATGCTCCAGCTGATACTAAAGGTAGTATTTTATCTGTTTTTCGTCAGAAAGTAAAGATGTTTGCATCTCGTGAAAATTTAAGTGAAATGCTTTCATATAGTGATTTGGATTTATCAAGAATTGGTAAAGAAAAAACAGCTTTATTTATAGTTGTTCAAGATGAAAAGAAGACATATCATGCTTTAGTTACAATTTTATTGAAACAATGTTATGAAACACTTATTAGTGTTGCACAGAATAATGGAGGAAAACTTCCTATTAGAACGAATTTTTTACTTGATGAGTTTGCTAATATGCCTCCACTTAAAGATGTTACAACAATGATAACTGCGGCTCGAAGTCGTCAAATTAGATTTACATTTATTATTCAAAACTATGCACAACTTAATCAAGTTTATGGTAAAGAGAATGCTGAAACTATAAAAGGTAACTGTGGTAATATTATTTATCTTATTTCGGCAGAACTTGCAGCCTTAGAAGAAATTTCTAAAATGTGTGGGGAAGTTAAATCTAAAAAAGATGATAAAACTGCATCTACTCCTTTAGTTACTGTAAGTGATCTTCAAAGAATGAAGCAGTTTGAGGCTATTATTCTTAGAATGAGAAAACAACCTTATAAAGTTAAACAGACACCTGATTTTAAAATAGATTGGGGTAGTAAATTTCCAAAGGCAGAATATCCTCATAGGGAAAAAAGACCTGTTCAAGTTTTTGATCTTAAATCTTTTGTTAAAAAAGAAAAAGAGAAGAAGTTGTTTGAAATGTTAAATCAAAATATGCCAGAAGGTTCAACTTCTTCACCAGGAGGGATTCCTGGTGGTATTACTCCTGGAATGCCTCCTTTCTTTCCACCTGGGATGCAAGGTATGATTCCACCTCAAAGTGAAAGACCAGAACGTCCTAGACCTATGCCTAATTTTGATACACCATCTTCAGAACCTTCTCCTGCTTCAAGTATAGAAATGGATCAATTACTTAAAAAAATCGATGCAAGAATTGCGGAACTTGAAGAAGAAGAGAAACGTAATCAAGCAGAAGTTGATGATGCTAAAGTTGAAGATGCTAATAAAGATATAGAAAATAAAGATATTAAAGAAGTTAAAGATACTTCAAATAGTGATACAGATAAACTTCATAAAGAAGTTATCATGGAAGAAGATAATGAAGAGTTTTTTGACGATTTCTTTGATTAAAAACTATATGGAGGTATATGAATATGAATGATATGAATTTAAAATTAGTAGATTCTGAAGATGAAAAAAAAGAAAAAGATAAAAAAGTAAAAAAGACAGACAGTGAATTAAAAAGAAAAATGTTGAAATATGCTGTTTTTATAGTTATTGCTGTTGGTATCTTTCTTTTAGTTTTATTTATTATTTCACTTTTCTTTTCACCTAAGAAAAGTTATGTTCAAGTAGAAGAGATAATGAAGAAAGCTGCACAACAATACTATAGTGAACACAAAAATAGATTACCAGGTGATAATACAAAAAATGCTGGAATTGAAGCAAGTACTTTAATTTCTAATGAGTATATGAAAGAGTTTAGTGAATATTTTGGGGAAGATACTAAATGTAATTCTGGTCGTGTTACTGTAGAAAAAGTAGATAATAAATTTGTTTATACTCCATATTTATATTGTGGTAATGAATATGAGACTTCAGAACTTTATAAAAAAGTAGTAGAAAAAAAGAAAATTGTTGTTAATGGTGATGGTTTATATTTTCTAAATGATGAATATGTATTTCGTGGTACAAATGTAAAAAATTATGTTTTACTTGATGATTGGCTTTGGAGAATTGTAAAAATAGATAAAAATAATGAGGCATTACTTATAAAAGATAGTCGTGATAAAACTTTATCTGTTGTTTGGGATGATCGTTATAATAATATAAGAACTTATAAAGCTGGTATTAATGATTTTAAACTTAGTAGGTTGAAAGATTCTTTGAAAGATTATTATAAATCTGATAAAAAATATTATTATGGAAAAGGTAAGATTTTATCTGATAGTACAAAAGAGAAGTTAGTTCCATTTGATTTGTGTGTTGGAAAACGTGCAACTGATTATGTTGCAAATAATAATTCTGCTGAATGTGGACAAACTGTTAATAATCAAATGATTGGTCTTTTGACTATGTCTGATTATTTGAATGCTAGTACTGATCCTGAATGTATTAGTCCTTTAGGTAAAACTTGTCAAAATTATAATTACTTAGCATCTAATTATGGTTGGTGGTTAATAACTGCTGATAGTTCAGATACTTATACTGTGTTTAGAGTTGTTAATGGTATTATAGAAAAATCTAATGCTTCTAATATGGCTTATCTTAGACCTACTATTAAATTATCAAGTAGAGCTATGTTTAAAAGTGGTTCTGGTACAGAGAAAGATCCTTATATAATTAGATAGAGTAGTAAAGAGAGTATATAAAATACTTTCTTTTTTTACAAAGTTGTGTTCAACTAAATGACTGATTTTTATATTCAGCATATGCAATATCTAAATCA
>CANQHJ010000010.1 GCA_947623665.1 uncultured Bacilli bacterium | reverse complement strand
AATCTGTGGAAAACACAAATTCATTTTTTCTTTTGTTTCCTATTTTTTACCGGAACTCAAAAAATAAAAATTTAAAATCTGAGATTTTAAATTTTTATCTATTCCATAGTGAAATCTTCACATGGATTTTTTCTTACTTCCTCATAGTATGACTTTAATAACTCAAAACGATTTACTACTGATTGTGGACAAAACTTTTTTATATAATCATAATCATCTTCTATAAGTGCTTTTCTTATTTTGGTTGCTGATAAACCTTCAAATAAATTAGCTCTATCAAAATTACGGTAAGTTATATATTTTTCTACTTCTGTATTTTTAAACCAACTATCAAGTATTTCTTTATCATCAGAATAATATAATGAAAAATGTTTTTGTGATATTCTAGATACTACATTATAGTAAAAGTATCTTCCCCATATTTTTGTATCTTCATGATTTTCTTCTGTTGACCAGTCTGGCAATGTTATTATGGAAATTTTATTATTTTCATCCATATCTAAACATTCTCTTAACATTTCTTTTCTTAAATTAACATCATATGGGTTTCTTAACATATTAGATTTATTCTCACTACCTAAGACAATTAATACTCTATCACATTCTTCTAGGGCTTTTTTTACCATGTATAAATGAGCATTATGTATAGGTTGCATTCTTGCTAAAAACACTCCTACTTTAATATTATTTTTCATATTATCACCCCATTTTCTATCGTTTAGTTTTCTTATAAATATATTATACTATATTTTATATTAATTATAAATTTTATTTTTAAGTATATTTTTATATTTTTTTTATGTACTCAAATCCATCTTTTATTTTCTCTTCAATAGAAATATCTTTAGAATATAATTCTCTAAGCTTATCCATGACTTTGATATTTCCGTCCATAATTTTATATAAATTATCATAACCATGTTCTCTAAAATTAAAAGTATCAAAAGGTTTATTATTTAAAATAGGGTCTGTTACCATTTCACTATATTTCCAAACTAAATAAGGGGAGTCCATTTCATATTTTTTAGTATTTGGAAAAAGATTCCTCCATTTAATAAACCATATAAAATGAAGAGTTTCATGTGCACAAGTTTCTATAACTTTATCTTTCTTTTCACCGCAACAAATAGAAAAACTATAACTATCTAAAAATCTAGGATTAACAGGTAAAAGTCCAACTGTTGCATCTATTACATTTAAATCATCTGGAAAATTTACTCCAAAGTACTCACAAAGTGTATTAAAATATTTATCATTATAATCTTTCCATAAACCATTATATCTTTCTACATCTTTTATAATATTATCTCTTTCTTTTTTATATTCTTCTCTTACGACGTTATCTATTATTTTTTCTTTTCTTTCTTTACTTATATTATTATCTATATCTCTAAGTTTAGGAAAAAGTTGTAATGTAAATTCATGCGTACTAATGGAATCGTTTTCTAAAAAATAAAACTCTTTAACAAGAGTAATATTATCATTTATGTCCATTGGTTTAAATTTAATAACGGGAATTTTATTATTTTTCATAATCATCACATCCAAATCCAATATTATAGTTGAATCAATTATTTATACAATTATAACTTTTTACCAAAGAAAAAGCAAACTCACTAGTTTACTATTTCTTAATATAAATTGTTATTTACTATTATTTTTTTCTTTTTTTTATTTTTATATGTTCTATTATTTTATTTAAATTATCTTTTCCAAGTTCTTTACAGTGTTCTTTTAGCTCTTTCAGAGTACCATCATACCTTAAGTTTCTTTCACATTTATCTAAACATGAAATATTATTTTTTAGACTTTCTAAAAGTTCTTTATCTTTAATATCTTTTCTAATAAAATAAAAGTCTATATAATCTATATTATTATCATTTATATAAATAAAGTCATCTATTATTTGAGCGCCCCATTTTCTAAAAAGTATCAATTCATAAAAAGTAGTTTCATATCTATTTATTGCATTATATGCTGTTACATATGAGACTTTTCTATCAGGTGTTTTATCTATAAATTCTATATTTCTTATAGCAAATTCATCTTTTCCATGATGAAATCTAACTTTTACTTTTGTACTTCTTTTAGAAAGTCCTTGAAATAAAAATTTTGGAATATTTTTTTCTTTAAAATCTTCTATTGTTTCTACATTTTCTTTTTTAACTAATATTTTTAATAAACTTATAGTTATATCCAGCCACTCTTTTTCTAAATCATTATATTTTATATTATAGTAGTTAACAACGTTATCGAACTTTAGGGACTTAACTTTTTTTCTTAAATCAGTTTTACACTCTATATAATCCCTTAAACTTATAAAATTCATAATATTATTATCTTCAATCTTAGTTTCATATATTCCTTTTACAACAAGAGACATATCCCAATCTGCATAATAACCAATAATCCAAGAAGAGTCTTTTTTAAAATCTAAAAATTTTTCTAAAGCTTCTTTTAGAGAAATACCTTTTTCTTTTAACATAGTATTAGTTATTCCTGTTATGTCTTCTATTTCTTTTGATAATTCTTTTTTTGGTTTTATATATTCAAAAAATCTATCTAGTTCATTAAAGTTTTTATCGATTTTAATTGCTTCTAATTTTATTAGAGAAGTATCATCGAATGGATCTTTTAAAAAATCATTTTCATCTGTATTTATTATTACATAATTTTCCATATATATTATCTCCTTCTTTTATATTTCTAATTCTTCATTATCTTCTAATATAATAGCATTTTTAAACACTTCTTTTGCTTGTTCTTTATTTTCTGTATGTATTGGGATAACTTTTTTTGGTTTTATATATTCTTCAACAAGTTTTCTTGCTTCATCATCTCCATGCCCTGATGTATGTATAAATTTATAATCTATTCCCAACTCTTTTGCACCTTCTATAAAGTTTTTAAAACTATCTTGTTCTAAATATCCTTCCCACATAGAATACACTAAGCAAGCATTAGTAATAGCATCTTTTTCTTTTAACATTTCTAAATCTTTTAACATAGATGTTTTTATGAGCATAGTGAAATCTTGAAATACCACTTTTGAATCACATTTTTCTTCAAAGGGCTTAAAATATTTTTCTTTAAACTTCAAAGACTTTTTTTGATATTTTAATGGTATCCATGCATAGACATTATAAAATTTTTTAGGTGTTGGTATTTTACTATCTAAAGCATCTGTAATATTTGCAGTAAATATATCTTCTATAAAGATTTTATTTTTTTTAGATGCTTTATAAAAAGTTACTATTCTATCAATATTAGTTGATGCTTGTAATATAAATATTTGATTATATTTTTTAAATATTTTTCTTTCTATTTCTTCTAAATCTTCTTCTGTTTTATATTTTTCTTTTTTTCTTCCGAAAGTTGTTCCTTCTGTAATAAGTAAGTCTACTTGTCCAATTTCTTTTAGAGTTTTTGTAAATATTTTACCCTTTCTTCCATGATTTCTGTAATCTCCTGTATGAAGTATTTTCTTACCTTTACTTTCTATAAGTAACATTCCGGAATTGTATGATGAATGATCTATTATAAATAAAGTTATTTTCATATCTTTAATCATAATTGGTTTATTAAATTCCATCTTTCTTGTTTTGAATCTAGTTTCTTTATATGTAAATGCATTTAATAATTCATATATTTTTTTACTTTCTTTTTCAACATATACAGGAATATCATCTAGAATATAATCAATAAGACCAATATGATCACCATGACTATGTGTAATAAATACTGCATCATATTTTTTTATACCTGTTGTAAGACCATCTATCATAGGGTTCTCATGTTTTCCTTTTGTTTCTTCATCTGGTAAATCTTCTCCAAAATCAATTATAATTCTAGCATCTTTACTTTCTATTTCAGTAATACAACCACCGATTTGATTAGTTCCTTTAATTATTCTTACTTTCAAATTATTATTATTTTCTTTCGGATTAAAACTACTAAATGAAATTATATTACAATAATCATTCCTATTAGAATTTAGATCTTTAGAATTATAATCTCCTTTAAGAAATAAAAATTCATTATAATCCATATTTTCATCAGTTATAATTTTTTCTTTATATAATGTTACGAACTCATTTTTTACATCTTCTAGAAATAATTCATCTACATTAAACTCAATATAATATGATTTACCATTAAAAGAATCTATATGGTAATTGTCTGGTTTTTTAGTTAATCCTAAAATATATAATACTAAAGAATTTTCTAAATCCCCTGTTAAATATGTTGAACCTATATATTTTTTATCATAATGTAAAATATTTTCAACCATATAAATAGTATCTATTAATTCATGGCTTTTTATATATTCTAACTCCTTATCTAAAACTTCTTTCATGTTTTTTGGAATATTATTAGAATAATACTTTCTTGCTTTTTTTAAAACATAATCCTCAAATAATTTAATATCGTTTTTCATATGTTTTCCTTCCTTTTGGAATATAATTTAGCATTTTATTTTTTTCTTTTCAAATTGTGCGTGTAAAACTTTCACTATTTGGTTCATTTCATGTAAAGTTTACTGTAAAAGGCTGTAAATACAATAAAAAAAAGCATCTATAATGATACTTTTTCAATATTTGTGAAATTTTCATCACTTAAATATATATTAACATCACATTTAAATTTATTATCTATATGTTCCATTTCTTCAATTAATTCTGTTACTTTCATATTTAAAAGTTTTTCATCGTTTTTGCCTAATGCTTTTTTTTCTTTTTTATATTCGTCATAAGTAACTTCCTTTGATTCAACAAAATCTTTAAAAGTCATATTTTTTACTCTATTTATTTCTTCAATTACTTTTTCTTTATTACCATTACTATAACCACAAATGATGACAAACTCTATATCTTTATCAAAACCATCTTTCTTAATATCAATTTGATATTTTTGATAATCTTGAATATACTCTTTTAATCCTTCATTATAAATTTTTACATCTTCATATATCTCTTCTCTAAATTGTTTATTTTTCTTACTACTATTATAAATATCAATTAAATGTCTATGGATTCCATGACTTCCCCCAATAACATTTTCATCATATTTAAGTTCAACAAATAATATTTTATTGTCTTTTATAAATAAATTATCTACTCTTCCTTTTTTGCTTTGTCTTGTTTTTTCTATATAACTTGCCTCATAAAAATTATATTCCATTAAGAATGCATGAGTATTTTTATTAAATGGCTCTTTATTTAAAATACTTATATCTTTACCCGTTTTAGCCTTATTCATTTTAACCATAAGATTTTGTTGAAACATTTTTTCTCCATATAATTTTGTATCTGATGATTTTGTATCTGCTTTATTATATTCTTCTTGTTTTTCATTTATAATTTTATCTAATTTTTGTAAATCTTCTTCATTTATATTTTTTGGAGAAACAATTTTTTCATTACATTCTATTTTTTGGACACCTTCAATTTTTCTTATTAATTTAGCTGTTAATTTTATAAGATCATTATATTCAATATCATTATTATCAAATAAGAAATAATTTATATTATCTATTTCTTTATGAATAGCATCTTTTTTATAATCCTTTACTTTTTTTAGCATTTCTTTCATTTCATTTTGTATATTTTGATTATTCTTATATAATTCAATATTTTTAGATGGCTTTATTTTTAGATAATATTTCTTATGTGTTTCATTTCTTAAATCTCCACTACTATTAAAGCCTATTTGAAAATGAAATCCTTTGTCTTTTAAATATTCTATTTTATCATCATGAACAGGAGTAAATGGTTTATTTCCTTTCAATGTAAACATTGCAACATTTAATGTCAATTCATTTTTCTTTACCATAAAACTTTGAATACCTTGATAGTATACTTTTACAACAAAGTCTTTTTGATATTTAATTTTTCCATTTTCTTTCTTTTTTTCTTTTTCAATTCTAACAACATAATCTTCATTATTTAAATATTTTCTTATAACTATTTCTTCTAACTTTTCTTTGTTCATGCATTTTACCTCTTAATTAATATTTACTTAACTATATTATATCATATATAAGAAAAATACATATATGATAAGATACAAACAATTAACTTTTATCACAAAAAAACAACCTAATTTGGTTGTATAATCATAAATGGTGCCGACTAAGGGACTTGAACCTTTGACCTACTCATTACGAATGAGTTGCTCTACCAACTGAGCTAAGTCGGCATATAGAAAACTTAATGTTTTCTATTTTTTCTTTGTTTTTGAATTTATTACTTTTTTACAAAGAGTATTTTCTTTTATTTTTTCTTCTAGTTTAAATTCTACTTGTTTTAATTTCTTATTAGCAGATTTAACAGAGACTTTTATTCTATCTCCAAAATAATAATTGTCTTCATTATTAGGTGATTTTATATAATTATCTTGTTCGTTATAAATATGATTACCAGGTAATTGATGTACATTAATAAATCCTTCTATTAAATTATCCAATTGAATATAGATATTATTCTGATTAAAACCACTAATTATTCCTTCATAAATTTTTCCTTTTTCTTCTGACATTTTTTCTGCAATTTTCATTTTATTAACAAGTCTTTCACATCTATCTGCATTTATTTCTTGAAGTGATAAATGTTCTGTTAGTGAATCTATTTCTTCACTCCATTGTGTTCGTTTGAGTGCTAATGTTTCATTACTGTACCAATTCATATTAGCATATATTTTTAAATTTGCAATAGATTTTTTATGTAATTCTGGAATTTTTTCTTCTATTTGTCGTTGTACTACTTGAGAATTTATTCTATATAGATATAAATCTTGAAGTGAATATTGATTTATAAAATCGTTTCCTCTTCTAATTGGAGAAGTATTTGGTACATGCCCTGAACTTGCTAGTCCACTATGTCCTATATTTTCAAGACCAAAATCGGCTTTTTGTAGACTTCTTACGAATCTATTAATTAATACTGGTGATAGTTGACCTGTTGCATTTACAAAGTCAGATAATTGTTGAATACTCTTATAACTATTGCAATCTATTTTTTCTTTATATGGCATTCCACATGATTCTAAAAGCTGTAAAAATTTATTAATTTTATAAAATTCTGGTACTTGATGATTTCTATATACACATGGAATGTTATATTTTGTACAAAAGTCAGAATAACATTCTGCACTTGCAACCATAAATGATTCTATTATTTTATCTGATGTAGTCATTTCTCTAGTATCTATTGAAATTGCTTTTCCTTTTTCATCTAAAGATATTTTTAATTCTTTACTTAATATATTTAATTCTCCTCTAGCTCTTCTTTTTTCTTGTAATTTATCTGATAATTCTTTCATCTTTAATAGTGTTTCTTTATGTTCTTCATAACCGTTATGTATTATATTTTTATCTAATAAATCATTAACTTTAGTATAAGTCATTTGAATATTTGATTTGATTACACTTTCCATTATTTTATAATCTATTACATTGGCATTTTTATCAAAAGTAATTATATAAGATAGGGCAAGGCGTTCTACATTTGGATTAAGTGAACATATTCCATTAGATAATTTTGGATGTAACATTGGAAATACTCTACTACTTGTTGGATAGCAACTTGTTCCTTTAAGTAAAGCTTCTTGATAGATTGCTCCATCTTTTTTTATATAATATGCTGGATATGCTATATGTACTCCTAAAACTGTATTTCCATCCTTATCTTCATATAAAGATATAGCATCATCTATGTCTTTAGTATCATCTCCATCTATTGTGAATATTTCCCAATTTGTAAGATCTGCTTTTCCTTTTTTATCTTCTTCTCTTACTTCATTTGGTATTTCTTGTAATTCTTCTAAAGTCTCATTGGAAAATCCTTTATATATTCCTAATTTATATGCTTCCATTTGAATATCTGTTTCTGGTTCATTTGCAAATCCTATTTTTTCTTCCATACTTGTATGATACATATTATTATCTAGTGATTGTTTATCTTGTTTTAGTTTTACAAACACTTTTTCTCCTGGAACAAAATCATCTCCTGTTAGTTCTACTTTTAATTTTCTTTTTTCTTTATCATCAGGTCTTAAATAGAACTTATCTTTATATTGATATACTTGTCCAATCATACTATCTAAGTTTCTATTTATTATTTTTTCTATGGTAACATGATTTAATTTTTTAGTCTTCTTTTTTCTTTTACTTTTTTTTGTTCTATTATATTCTAAATATGGAATATTTACTAATACTTCATCTTTATCTATAGCATTATGTATTTCATCTTTTTCTAATATAAATTCTTCATTACCAACAATTACTTTATCAATTGTTTTTCCCGATTTAAAAACACCTTTTCTTTTTGATGTTTTTCTCATTAGAATATATTTATCATTTTGATAATCTATCTCATAATTTTTTACTTGTTTTTGAAGATATTTTTTTATTTCTTCTTTTTCTTCTTGGGTCGTTGTTCCAGTAAGATAAAATATTTCTTCAAGAGATAAATATCCTTTTGTTAAATGCAATACTTTTTCTATTTTTTCTTTCATTGTATACCTCCACTCTTAATTTGTTTTTTATATTTTTTTACACTTTCACTACATGCTGCATTTTCTTCTATTTTTTCTGTTAGATGACAATATATTTTTCTATCTTCTGTATTAGCATCTTCTATTTTTACTATTACTTTATCTCCAAAGAAATAATTATTATTTTCTGATTTTATATATCCTAGTTTTCTATCATAAGTACATTCTTCTTCTGGTAAGTTTTTTAATGGGATTATTACTTCTGCAGAATTATCTAACATAACTGTTATATTTTTATTATTAAGTCCTATTATTGTTCCTTTGCAATCTTTTCCTATTTCTTCTGTCATTTTTTCTACCATTTTCATATGACATACAGATCTTTCACATTTGTTAGCTTTTATTTCTTGAGTAGATAAATGGCTTGTTACTAAAGATAAAGTTTTTTCCCAGGCTATTCTTACAAGTGTAAGAGGCTTCTCTGCTTTTTTTAACATATTATTTGATACTGTTAGGTTTTTTATTTGATGTTTACTAAGAGCAGGAATGTTTTTTTCTATTTCTTCTTTTACTTGTGGTGAGGAAATTTTACTTAAATATATTTCTTTTAATACATATTGGTCTATAAAATCGTTTCCTCTTCTCATAGGAGATGTATTTGGTACATGTCCTGGACTTGCTAGTCCACAGTGTCCTATATTTTCTACTCCAAAATTTGCTTTTCTTAAATTTCTAATAAACATATTCATTAATATCTGTCCTTGGATATCGTGTTCCATTATATATTCAGAAAATTTTTGAATACTGTTGTAATCATTTACATCAACAGTTTCATTATACTCTATACCATATAGTTTTAATTCTTTTATAAATCTATTTATGTTTTCTTGTAATGGGACATCATGGTTTCTATAAATACATGGAATGTTTTTCTGTTCACAAAATTTTGCATAACATTCTGCACTTACAACCATAAAGGATTCTATTATTTTGTCTGATTCTCTTCGTGTTCTCTCTTCAATTGCATTAGCTTTTCCATCTTTATCTGTAGATATTTTAATATCTTTAGAATTTAGCATTAAGGCACCACGTTTTTTTCTTTTCTCTTCTAATTTTTTTGCAAGAGTTTGCATTTTTACTAGAGTTTCTTTGTGTTCTTCATACCCTTCATGAATAATACCTTTACTTAATAAATCTTCTACTTTATTGTAAGTCATTTGGATATTCGATTTAATTACACTTTCCATTATTTTATAATCTATTACATTAGCATTTTTATCAAAAGTAATTATATATGATATTGCAAGACGCTCTACATTTGGATTAAGTGAACATATTCCATTGGATAGTTTTTTAGGTAACATTGGAAATACTCTTCCTGTTGTGGGATAACAACTTGTTCCTTTTGATAATGCTTCTTTATACAAAGGACTTTCTTTTTCTATATAATAAGCTGGGTATGCAATATGTACTCCTAAAACTGTATTTCCATCTTTATCTTCGTATAAGGATATAGCATCATCTATATCTTTGGTATTATCTCCATCTATTGTGAAGATTTCCCAATCTGTAAGGTCTGCTTTACCTTTTTTATCTTCTTCTCTTACTGTATCTGGAATGTTTTTTATTTGTTCTTTTGTTTCTTCTGTAAAAGTTCTATATATCCCAAATTTATATGCTTCTAAAGCTATATCATCTAAACTTTCTTCAAAGTCTATTTTTTCTATTAATGATGGATAATAAGTATTTGTATCTGTAGAATTTTCTTCTTGTTTTAATTTTACAAATACTTTCTGTCCTGGTTCATAATCTTTTCCTTCTAATAAAATTTTTAATGTTTTATATTCTTCTTTAGATGGCATTACAAAATATTGGTCATTTTCTTGATAAATTGTACCAATTATACTATCTAAATTTCTATCTATTATTTTTTCTATAATAACTGATTTATTCTTTTTTAACTCTTTTTCTTCTTCTGTTAGATTTTGTCCAATTAAATTAAATGCTGGAATATCTACTAATACTTTATCTCTATCAATAGCATTGTTTGTTTTATCTAAAAGTAATGGATATTGTTTATTATCAACTACTATTTTTTTATCTGTACCATTACTATGGTATGTTCCAACTCTTTTGGATGTTTTATATATTAAAATATATCCTTCTTCCGAGTGATATAATTCATATTTTTCACTTTTTTCCCTTATAATTTTTTCTATCTCTTTTCTTTTTTCTAAAGTATCTGCTTTAGCAATAATAAAAATTTCTTCTAATGATATAGGCTTTTTTATTTTTAGAAATAATTTATTTATCAATTCTTCCATATTGCTTCCCCCTAATTTAATATTAACATACAATATTTTTTTTGACTATAAAAAAATACTATTCATTTAAGAATAGTATATCATTTATAATTTTTCATTATATTCTTTTAATATATTTACAGAATTTTGATACTCCATTTCTTCTTTTTCTGTAAAATTTATTTTTATTTTTTCTACAAGTCCGTCTTTATTTATGGTTGCTATATTACCAATAAAAACATCATTTTCTTTATCATAACAAGATAGTGGCATTGTATATTTTATATTATCTAAAATACATTTTGTAATTCTTGTAAGATTAGTTGCTACTCCATAATAAGTTGCTTTTTTACTTTTAATAATTTCTTTACTAATATTATGTACTTTTTTTAATATTTCATTTTGTTCTTCTTGTGTGAAGACTTCATTAGGATTTTTTTCATCAATTGTAAAATTACTCCATGGTATAAAAGAGCTATCTCCATGTTCTCCTAAAACATATCCATCTGTTTCATATCCTTCATCTAATAATATTTCTATAAATCTTGAAGTGTCTAGACTTATTCCACTTCCTAAAATTTTATTAGGATTATATCCTAAATATTTATGGATAGAATAACACATTACATCATTAGGATTACTAGCAATTAAATAAATACCATTAAATTTATATTTTTTTAATTTATCTGTTATTTCTTTATATATATTTTTTGCACCTTCTATATCTTCCAATCTTGTTGTATTAGTATTTTGTGCTACTCCTGCAGTTATACAAATTATATCAGCATCTTCTATATCTTCATAATCTCCTATTTTGATTTTTAAATCATTTTCACTAAAACAGATAGAGTGTTTTAAATCTAGATAATCTCCATTTAATTTTTCTTTATCTATATCTATAAGAACTATTTCATCTAAATTCATTTTAGTACTAATTAATGAATAAGCATAAGTTATACCTACTTTTCCACAACCTATTATTACTACCTTTTTCATCTTATCACCTTCATGTTTAGTATTTACTATTTCTTTTCAATTTATTAAATTTTTCTAAAATAATTTTTCTTCTTTTTTCTTCTTCATCTTCATCTATAATATATTTATTATCTTTAAATAATAAAATATTTCCCTCTTTTATTTCTTTTGGTAATTCTTCTACATTTATTTCTATTTTCTCTTTTGTATTTATATCTTCAAGTATAGCAATATTTTCTTCTATTCTATCTATTGCATATTTCATTTTATTCACCATCCAAATCTGTTTTAATTGTCTCAAATTTTATTTCTTCTCCATCTGTTGTAGCAATAATTGTTCCATCTTGATCTGTCCTGTAAACTTTTATGTTTCTTTCTTTTAATTTATTTAGAGTTTCTTCTCTTGGATGTTTATAAGTATTGTTTTTTCCTACTGAGATAATTGCATATATTGGGTCTGTTTTTTCTAAAAAAATTTCTGTTGTACTGTATTGTGATCCATGATGACCTACTTTTAAAACATCACAAGATATATCTTTGTTTATTATTTTCTTTTCTACATTACTAGTAGCATCTCCTGTGAATAAAAACTTCTTATTTCCATATGTCATTTTTAAAACAATAGATGTATCATTCAAATCACTTTTTCCATCTTCTGAATGTAAAAACTTAATAGTAGCATTATTTAAAGTTATTACTTCATCTTCTTTTGGAACATCAAATTGTAAGTTTTTATTTCCTAGAGCATCAAGTACACTTTCAAAAGTTTTTGTTGTTGTGATAGCATCTGGCATATAATATTTTTCTATATCAAAATTATTTATAATATTATCCATTCCTCCGATATGATCTTCGTGAGGATGAGTTCCAATTACATATTTAAATTTTGTTATTCCAAGTGATTTAAAATATTCTACTAGTTTTTCTCCATCTTCGTTATTTCCTGCATCTATTAACATAAATTCATTTTTATCTTGTATTAGAATTGAATCAGCTTGTCCAACATCTAAAAAATATACTTTTAAATTATCTCCTTCTATTTTCATAGACTCTTGTGTTTTTTCTGATCCTTTTGTTGGCTCTAGAAAAGTTGATAATACCGTAGTAATACAGATTGCTACAATTATCATTAGACTAGTTATTATCTTTCTTAAATCTCTTTTACTCATCTTGATCCTCCTATTATCATTATACTATAAAATTTATTATTTTTTATAAATTTATTTTCATGCTTTTGTTTTTTTTAGGAGGATGTTATAATAAAATTGTTAGGGTGGTGTTTTTATGTATGATGTAATTATAGTGGGAGCTGGACCTGCAGGACTTTTTACTGCATATGAGCTTTCTTTAAAAAATAAAAATTTAAAAATTTTACTTCTTGATAAAGGTAGACTTGCGGATAATAGAGTTTGTCCAATGAATAAAAATAAAAATGGAATTTGTCTTAATTGTAATCCGTGTGCAATACTTTCTGGATATGGGGGTGCTGGTACTTTTTCTGATGGAAAACTTAATTTCATTCCTAAACTTGGGAAGTCTGATTTATTTAAGTATTTAGATAGAAGTGAAGCTTTTAAAATTATAGATGATACTGAAGAGATTTTTAATAAATTTGAAATGGATTCTGAAGTTTATCCTACTAATATGGATGAGGCTTTATCCCTTGAAGAGAAAATTGCAAGAGTTGGAGCTAGTCTTCTAATTATTAAACAAAAACATTTAGGTAGTGATAAGTTACCAACTTACATAAAAAACTTTACTGATTATTTAGTTAAACATAATGTTGATGTTTTGGAAAATGTTGATGTAGAAGATGTTATATATAATAATGAGAAATGTGAGGTTAAATATAAAAAAGGAAAAAATATTAAATCAGTATATGGTAGATATGTTGTAGTAGCGCCTGGTAGAACTGGTGCAAAATGGGTTCAAGAGTTTGCAGATAAATATAATATTCAATATACTTCTCAAAGTATTGAGATTGGTGTTAGGGTTGAGGTTAGAAAAGAAATTTTAGCACCTATTACAAATGTTATTTATGATCCAACAATATTTATTACAACTGATACTTATGGAGATCAAATAAGAACTTTTTGTACTAATCCTGGAGGATTTGTTGCAAAAGAAAATTATAATGGTTATATTTGTGTTAATGGGCATGCTTTAAAGGATATTAAATCAGATAATTCTAACTTTGCTTTTATTTCACGTGTTAGTTTAACTGAACCTGTTACTAATACTCGTGAATATGGTGAGAGTATTGCAAAGATTGCAAATACTTTAGGAGATGGAAAACCTATTTTACAAACTCTTAGAGATTTAAAAATGGGAAGAAGAAGTAATATGAATCGTATAAAGAAAGGTTTTATTGAACCTACTTTAAAAGATGTTGTAGCAGGAGATCTTGCTTTGGTTTTACCTCATAGAATTATTAAAAATATTATAGAAGGACTTGATACTCTGGATAAAATTATTCCTGGTGTTAATAATGGAGAAACATTACTTTATGGTCCTGAAATAAAATTTTTTAGTAATGAAATAGATACAGATAATAATATGAAATTAAAGGATAAAAATATTTATTTTGTTGGTGATGGTGCTGGTAAGGCTGGAAATATTGTTACTGCGGCTGCAACTGGTTTAATTGCTGCAAGAGATATTTTAAGAAAAGAGGAGAGATAATATGAGAGAATTATTAATTAAAAAATGTAAAAATTGTGGAGCTTATGTAAAAGTATTTAAGGATTGTAAATGCAAAAATTGTGGTGTTGTATGTTGTGGAGAATCTATGGAAGTATTAACTCCTAATAGTGTTGATGCTGCATTTGAAAAACATGTACCAACTTATGAAGTTAAAGATGGAAAACTTAGAGTTGAAGTTAATCATGTTATGGAAGAAGAACATTATATAGAATGGATTGCTTTTGTAAATGATGAAAAGGAAGAATTTGCATATTTAAAACCTGGAATGGATGCTTCCATAGAGTTTGATGAAGATAAAGGTACTTTATATGCTTATTGTAATCTACATGGGCTTTGGAAAAGTGAAATTAAATAACTTAGATTTTCTAAGTTTTTTTAATTATTTTGAAAAGAGGTGTTTTGATGTCTGATAAAATTAGTGAAGAGTGTGGGGTTTTTGGTGTTTATTCATTTAATGATGAGGAAGATTTAGTAAGTGAGGTATGTATTGGTCTTTCTGCATTACAACACAGAGGAGAAGAAAGTTGTGGTATTGCAGTTAATAATTATGGTATTATTAATTATCATCATGATTTAGGTCTTGTTTCTGATAAATTTACAAATGATTGTTTAAAATTACTTCCTAAAGGTAAAATTGCAGTTGGTCATGTTAGATATTCTACTACTGGTAATAGTAATAAAAACAATGCTCAACCTATTGTGAGAAATCATAAAAAAGGAACTATAGTAGTAGCTCATAATGGTAATTTAACTAATGCTTTTGATATTAAAGAAGAACTTGAAAATCAGGGGCATGTTTTTACAACTACTAGTGATACAGAAGTTATTGTTCATACAATTATTAAAGAGAGGATTAAAACTCACTCTATTGAGGAAGCTGTTAAAAATACTATGGAGAAAATTAAAGGTGCTTATTCTCTTTTGATTATGTCCCCTAGAAAATTAATTGCAGTAAGAGATCCTCATGGATTTAGACCACTTTGTATGAGTATTGATGATAGTGGAGTTACTTTTTCTTCTGAAAGTTGTGCTTTAGATATTACTGGTCATAAAATAACTCGTGATGTAGAACCTGGGGAAATGGTAGTTGTTGAAAACAATAAAATAAATAGTTATAAAGTTTTTCCTAATGAAAATAAAAGTTTATGTAGTTTTGAATATATATATTTTGCTAGAGGAGACTCTACAATTGATGGTCTTAATGTTCAATATGCTAGAGAATTAATGGGACGTTTTTTAGCAAGGCAATCAAAAGTAGATGCAGATATAGTTGCTGGTGTTCCTGATTCGGGACTTGATGCTGCTTTAGGTTATTCTATGGAGTCTGGTATACCTTATAAAAATATTTTTGTAAAAAGTAAATATATTGGAAGAACTTTTATACAAAATGCTCAAGATAAAAGACGTGATTTAGTTAATTTAAAACTTAATCCTATACGTGATGCCGTTAAGGATAAGAGAATAATATTAATTGATGATTCTATTGTAAGAGGAACTACTATTACAAAAATTATAAAATCTCTTTATGAAGCTGGTGCTAAAGAAGTTCATATAAAAATTGCATCTCCTGCTTTTAGAGATATTTGTTATTTTGGTACTGATATTGATAATAAAGAAAATTTAATTTCTAATGAGAGAACTGTAGAGGAAATTAGAAAAATAATAGGTGCTGATTCTCTTGATTATTTAAGTTTAGAAAATTTAAATAAATTAACTTATAATTGTAATTTAGACGGTATTTGTACTGGATGTTTTTCTGGGGTATATCCAGTTGAAGTTCCTGATAGTATAGATAAAAATCGTTTTGAAAATACTCCTATTCAATTTACTAAGAAAAAGAGGTGATTGAAATGTATGGTGCTATTATTGGAGATATAGCTGGTTCTATTTATGAATATGAACAAATTAAGAAAATTAAACATATTAAAATTAATGGAGACCTAATTAATAACAAAGGATTTTTTAGTGATGATTCTATTTTAACTGTTGCTTTGTTGGATGCTGTACTTAATAAAGGTGATTATAAAGAATATTTAAAACTTTATGGTAAAAGATTTATAGATTATAAACCTGATTTTGAACCTTATTTTAAAACTTCTTTTTCTCCTGGTTTTATAAAATGGATTAAAGAGGATTTTGAAGGTAGTAGTATTGGTAATGGTGCAATGATGAGAATTTCTCCTATCGGTTATTTATTTAATACAGAAGAGGAAGTTGTAGAAAACGTTGTTAAAGCTACTATTCCTTCACATAATAGTGAGGAAGCAATTAATTGTGCAACTACTGTTTCTTTAATTATCTTTTTATCTAGAAAAGGTCTTTCTAAAGAAGAAATTATTAATAAGTTGAATTTAGATTTTCAATATAAAGATTTTTCTAAGTTTAATTCTACTTGTTATGAAACTATTGATAATTGTTTATATGCTCTTTTTACTTCTAATAGTTTTGATGAAAGTATCAGAAAAGTAATTTCTTATGGTGGAGATACTGATACTAATGCTTGTATTGTTGGCTCTATGGCTGAAGCTATGTATGGAATTAATTCAAATTTAATATTTGAAGCTAATAAAAAAATTCCTAAAGATTTTGTTAAGACATTAAATAAAGGATATAAAAATATAAAAAAATTGTAGGTTAAAATCTACAATTTTTTCTTTGATACTAAACTTATTGTAATAAATAATATAAAGCCTATTATTGATAAAATTATTCCTTCTTTTAAATATGGTGTTTTATATATAAGTTCTATTTTATGATTTCCTTTCTTTATTTTTGTAGCAAGGAAATATCTATTTTTAAAAGTTGAAACTTTTTTATTATCTATTTTTACAGTCCATCCTTTGTTATAAAGTGTCCTAAAGTTTATTATTCCATTTTCACTTACATTTATATTTCCACTTATATAATTATCTTCTTGTCTTTGTAATTTAAAATTAATGCTATTTAAATTTTTTATATTTTCTTTATAATTATTCATTGGTACTGTATATAACTTTAGATTATCAAAAGTATATATTCCATATTTAGATAACTCTATTTTTATATCACTATCATAATTATCATAATATCCTAAATTAATTAATATATCTTTATTGTTTGTGTTATAAATATAATTGTTATCATATACTATTTCTGTTTTAGAAGTTTTTGGGGTTGAAGCAGTAAGTTCAAAGCCAGAATTTTTTATATGCCATTTATTATCTTTTTTATATTTATCTTTTTCTATATCTCTATAAAATAAGAAGTCTGCTTGTTCTTCTAATGAAAACTCTTTATATTTTATATTATCAATTTTTAGAAATAACTCTCCAGTTATTTTTTTTGTTGGTTTTAATATTACTTTCTTTTTCTCATCTAAATTTAAAGTAATCTTATTATTTTTGATATTTGATTTATAATCTATTTGTTGTATTTTATCTAATTTTATATTTTTATTATCACATTTATTTTTTATATAATATTTTAAGAGGGAATCTTCTTTTTCTAAATCAGATAATTTTTCATAGTCCGTTTCATTAATACATTCATTGTAAAAACTTATAAAGTCTACAGTATTGTTATTTTTATAAATATAAGTATTACCTATTTGTTTTATTAAATGATAATTATATATATTTTTTTCTTTATTTGAGATAAAATATTTTACTCCTAATAAAGAATTTATTTTTGTCCTATTATCAAATTCTTTTATATCTGCATTTACATAGTTTTCTCTATTATTTAAATCTGTTGATAAAAAATTGTAAAGATTAGAATTGATAGAGTAAAAATAATTTATAGAATTGTAGTTTTTATAAAGTCCTAAATTCCAAAGTGTATCTGGCTCTTTTCCTATATTATAAAATCCTTTATCTTTTTCTTTTATATATTTTATTGCTTCATCAAAATTATCATAATTCCAAGATACAGTATTATAAGTTTCTTCAACATTATAATTTTCTATAAACTCTGAAATATAATTATCATAATATACATCATATAAATAATAACTATTAAATATTATTCCAATTATAACTATTAAGTTTATAAAATATAGAAGATACTCTTTTTTTATTTTATCTTTATATAAGTATATTATAAGTATTAATATAAATATTATTATACTTACTAAAAGAGATACTGTTTTTCCAACATCAAACATTATTATAAAAAGTAAATATATTATTAATATAATTAAATATTTTTTTATGTCTATATTTTGATTTTTATTATCAAGAGCAATTACTGTTATGAATGATAATATAAACATTAGCATATATACATATCTATTATTTGGATAATTTAATCCTGATACAATAAATGAAATAGATGATGATAATAATGGTAGAGATAGTATTATCATTAGTATAAATATTTCTATATGTTTTTTTCTGTTTTTTAAAAATATTGGTAAGGAGAACAGTACTATAGATGAAATATTGATGATTGACCAATTATCAAAATTATTTGTAATTGTTCCTAGTGATTTTATTAAATGCCTATAATAATTAATATCATAATAAAATTCAGAGGCAAGTGTTGTTCTTGGAGAGTTTAAAAATTGATATATGGTTGGTAATAAAATCATACTACACATTAATATTCCTATAAAAGCGTATAATAATGCTTTTATTAATACTTTTATTTCTTGTTTATAATCTTTTTTATATTTATTTATAGTTAAAATAATTCCATATATTCCTATAACTAAAGCATTCATATATCCAAAATAAAAACTATTAAAAAACATTAAAAACACTGTTAAGATATAAAATATTTTTTTATCTTCTATTATAAATTTTTCTATTCCTATTAAAGTTAGTGGAAATATTATCATAGCATTTATAAAATATGGATGTCTTATAGACGATATTAAAGCAAAACCACAAAAGGTATATATTATACTTCCTATTACACTGGAGTCTGTTAATTTGTTTTTGTATTTACAATATAATAAAAATGTTATTCCTGTACAATATAGACGTATAGGTACTAAAATAAAATATAAATACTTCAATAAATTTTTTGGTACTAAAATACTTATATATGAAAATATATCTCCTATAATATAATAAGATAAATTACTAAACATATCCATTCCAAAACCTATTTTCCAGGTGAATGTATTAAATGTTAGATTTTCTAAAATACTTTTAAAATAATTTAAAGTTATAAAATGTTGGTTTAAACCGTCTTCTAACCAAATAAAGTTGATATGTCTTTTTATAAAGAACAAACAAATAAAAGACATTATAATTCCAAAACTTAAAGTATACTTCATAAAAATATTAAAATTTTTATTTTTTAATATTTTTTTCATCATTAAAATCGCCTCTTTTTAATTAGTAACTAATCCGTATATATTATAACCTAAAATCAATAATATTTCCAAAATAAATGCACTTCTATGGAAGTGCAGATTGTTTTTTTCTTTTTTTAATATTAAATTTTTGTTAGGATATTTTCATTTCCCATAAATTATATTTATAATTTACATTTGTTCCTTTTCCTACATTAATGAATCCTAATTTTTTATAATATTCATTAAGAAATTGACTTTTTTGATAACAATCTAGTCTTAAAAATTTTTTATTTTCTTTTTTACATTGATCAATTGCATAAATTATTAATTTTTTTCCTACACCTTTTAGTTTTATATCAGTTACTAAATGATGTATGTAATAAGAAGATTCATTATCAGGCCAATAAGTACTATCTTCTTCTTTTAACAACATAACACCACATACCTTATTGTTGGCCTTTGCAACAAATAATTTATTTTTTTGCATTTGTTCTTTAAAGTAATTTTTATTATATTTATTAGGATAAAAATTTAAATCCCATCCTGGAATATTTTTCTCTTTAAACCATACACATCTTGAATATATTAAATTTGAAATAGTATCTAAGTCTTCTTCTTTGGCTTTTTCTATTTTATAATCCATAATGATCCACTCCTTAATTTATTTTATAATAATTTTAATATTTCATCTAAATCCCAATCTAATGGTATTACATATTGAACGTCTTTTATTTTTGTTGTTAAGAAAATCGGAATAAAATCTTCTCCTAATTTTTTTATATCTTTATAAATATTAAAATATACTAATTTACCTGTTTGACTATTTGATTCATGGAATGAAAAATAAACATGTTTTATATTTTTATTTAGTTTATTATATTCTGGGTTATCTGTATAAGCTTTACGTTGTTGTTCAATATATTCTTTAGATTTTTCATTATAATATATAATACCTCCTGTTTTTATTTCTATTGTAGCTTTAACTTCTTCTAAGTCATAAATATACTTTGCTTCTTTTTGTTGTGCTTTTTCTAAAATTATTGCATCATATTCTGGTTTAATATTTTTTATGAAACAATTAGGTGGTGATAAAATCCATCCTTTTATATTCTTTTGTATTGCCATATAAGAACATATAGCATTCATTTTATTATTTGAAATAGGAGTATTATTATTTTGTAGTGTATATATTAACATATCATAATAAATTTTATACATTTTATTAATATACTTTTCTATATCATCAGTTTTTAATTTTTTATATTTTTCTATTGTTTGTTCACATTTTCCTATTGTTTTTTCATAGTTTTTTAATTCTTTTTTGTCCATTGGTCTAAATAAATCTTTTGGGTTTTCACGATAATATCCTTCTTCTGAGTTTTTAAATTTGTCATCTTTTATATATATTTTTAAATTTGTAAGTTGTAATTTTTTTTCATATTTGTTTATATGTTTTATTTTACCACTGCCTATAATTGACTTTAGTCCATATTTTATTATTATTTCTTCATTTTCTTTAAATTGTTCCCATTTAGATAGCATAACATTTATTTCTTGTCTTTTTTTGAACTTTACTTTTCTATTTTCACTATATTCACAAAAAATTACTGCTTTCCAATCTCTTTTATCTAGTCTATTAATTGTTGCGTTTGAATCTTTTTCTTTAAAATAAATAGAAAAATCTTTTGTTGTTACTCCTTCTATAATAACTTCTTTTATATTTTCTTTACTCATAAACTTCTCCTACTTATTTTATATTTATAAAAACTTACGAACATAAAGCCCGTAAGTTGAAATATCAAAATGGTGGAGATGAGGGAAATCGAATCCCTGTCCGAAAATACCGATACATAAACCTCTACAAGTTTAGTTAACTAATTATATTCATTTACTTACCAAGTAGTTAACGACCAAGTAAGTAAACTAGTCTTAAAGTTCTTCTTAATCTTAGACGAGATTAAGATATATCTTACTAAAAATGAACCTTCTTAAATCTACGTAAGATTAGATTAAAGAAAGCGTACTGCCTTCAACTAGGCATAAGTTAATTCAGGTGTAGCACCTAAATTAGCTAGTACATTTTTAATTTTGTTTGCATTTATTTTTTTGTGTCTGTAACGTAGACATTCGACTTGCCATCTATGCTCTAATACTTCCGTCGAAACCATAACATCCCCATATGAATTAATTATAACATATTTTATTGCTTTTTACTAGTCTGTGTTTACTTTTAGTGATTCAATCATTTCTTTAGATTTAAGATACGCATTAGAATCTTTTCCGTATCTTTTTAAAATATCTTCTAATCTTTTATCATAACCTACATCTTCTCCTACTTTATCTATTTGCATGTCTGCTTGATTTAGAATTTTTAAATATAAAGATTCATACTCATTTGTAAGTCTACCATGATAGTATACTTCTTTCCAATATTTATATCCACTTTGTTTTAATATTTCTCCTCCTACTTTTGGATGATCTTTTGTATCTTCTACAAATTCATAACCAATATCATGTACAAATCCTAATAAAAATAGTTCTTTTAATTGTTCTTCATCTAAATTATTTTCTTTACCAATTTCAATCATTTTTCTTGCAACACTTAAACTATGTTTTAATCTATCATTATCCATATTTTCACTCCCTTTTAAAAAAAGTAACTAATAGTTTTTCATCTTTTTAGCTACTTCTCTTTGTATATCTCTTTCTTTTATTAAATTTCTTTTATCATAACTTTTACGACCACGACAAATACCTAATAACATTTTTGCATGTCCTTTTGTGAAATATATTTTTAAAGGTACTAGTGTTAGTCCTTTTAATTTTACTTTTTCTTCTAGTTTTTTTATTTCTTTTTTATGTAGTAATAATTTTCTAGTTCTAGTCTCTTCATGATTAAATATATTTCCTTGTTTATATGGTGCAATGAACATATTTAAAATAAAACATTCTCCATTTTTTATTATGGCATAACTATCTTTTATGTTACAACTTCCTTCTCTTACTGACTTTATTTCTGTTCCTGTTAGGACTATACCACATTCTATTTGTTCATCTATAAAATAATCATGTTTTGCTTTTCTATTGTATATTTCCATTTTAACCTCCAAGTGAATCTATTTGTACTTTGTCTGTTTTTCCTAAAATAATATTTTTATATTTTTCATAGTATTCCATATATCCTGGGAAGATAGTACTATTTAATTGTTTATATGTATATACTTTAAAGTCTCTTTTTCTTCCACTTTGGGATTTAGTGTATATTAATTCTGCTTTTGGGTTTTCTATTATAACAGATTTTTCATCTTTATCAACTATTTTTTTGATATTTACAGACATCATTAAACCTGTTAATTTATCATTTGTGTCTTGATCTGAAATAAAGTTTCCAAGTGAATAAATTACTAATGTATCATTTATATATTCTACGGGTTCGATTACATGGGGATGTGCTCCTATTATTATATCTACTCCTAAGTTTGATAGGTAGTTTGCTATTCGTGTTTGATCTTCGTTGATTCCGTTTGAATATTCTGTTCCCCAATGCATTGCAACTAAAATAACATCTGCTTCATCTTTTACTCTTGCAATATCTGCGGCTGCTAGTTCATCTGAATATACATTATTTAAATATTCTTTTCCTGTTGGAGTATTTAATCCATTTGTCCAAGTAGTATAAGATAAAAAGGCATATTTGATTCCATTCTTTTCAAATATATGTGGTTTATCTCTTTCTTCAAATGATGAGTAACTTCCTGCGGTTACAATGTCTTTTTTGTTTTTCCAATATTCAACTGATGATAGAATTCCTTCTTCTCCTCTATCCATTGTATGATTAGTTGCAAGGGACACTACATTAAATCCTGTATCTATAAATGCATCTCCTACTTCTTGTGGAGAATTAAATCTAGGATAACTTGAAAGTCCTAAAGATGTTCCTCCTAAAACTGTCTCTTGATTGTAGTATGCTAAATCATATTCCTTTACAATTGGTTTTATGTTTTCTAACATTGGTTTAAAGTCATAACTACCATCTGGCATTTTGGCATCATTATATACTGTATTATGAATTAGAGAATCTCCTACCATTATAAGACTTGCATTGTATTCTTTTTTTGTATCTTTTTCTACTACTTTTTTCTTTTTAGGTTTT
The DNA here is from genome assembly GCA_947623665.1 of uncultured Bacilli bacterium. Taxonomy (GTDB): domain Bacteria; phylum Bacillota_I; class Bacilli_A; order RF39; family UBA660; genus CANRDQ01. Next base: position 10,232 of record CANQHJ010000010.1, on the reverse strand, counting down.
GGTTGTTCTTTTGGAGAAGATGTATTTAAAGCCTCTAAGAAAATACCTAAAATTATCATTAGGCATGATATTATAAATAATAAACTAACTTTAAAATTTAATCTTCTCTTTTTTTTCATACTACTATACCTTTTTTATAACTTCAAAGTCTATTGTTTTTTCTTCTTTAGATGCTCTTACTACTCTTACAATTATCCTTTCTCCTATTCTATATTTTAAGTTTGTTTTTTCTTCTGTTAATGTTAATTTTTCTTCATCGTAATGATAGAATCCTTTCATATCTCTTAGATGAACCAGTCCTTCTATTAAATTATCTAATTCTACAAACATTCCAAAATTAGTTACAGAGGATATCATTCCTTCGAACTCTTCTCCTATATGATTTTCCATATACTCTGCCATTTTCATATCTTCTACTTCTCTTTCACATTCTACGCTTGCTCTTTCACGTGAAGATGATTGAAGTGCAATATAGGTTAATTTTTCTTCCCAACTTTGTAATGTTCTTGTGCTTAAGTTTTTAGAAAATAAATATGTTCTTAATAATCTATGAACTGTTGTATCTGGATAACGTCTAATTGGAGATGTGAAGTGTGTATAACATTTACTTCCAAGTCCATAGTGTCCTAAATTTTCTGCACGATATTCTGCTTTTTGCATACTTCTTAATAGAAGTGTTGATAATATTTTAAATTCTGGTTTGTCTTCTAATGATTTAATTATTCTTTGAATAGTCTGAGGACTATTATCTTTAATATTTCCTGTTACTTGATATCCTAGGCTTGATACAAATCCTAAAAAGCTTCTTATTTTTTCTTCTTTTGGATATTCATGAATACGATAAATAAATGGTAGATTCATATAGAAAATATGGGTTGCAACGCATTCATTGGCTGCAATCATAAAATCTTCTATTAATTTTTCTCCTGTACCTCTATTTCTAAGTCCTATTTCTATTGGATGACAGTTTTCATCTACTCTTATTTTTGCTTCTTCTATTTCAAAGTCGATATATCCACGAGCTACTTTCATCTTTCTTAAGATTTTTGAAAGTTCTGCCATATCTTTTAGACTATCTACAAATTCTTCATATCCTTCTGGTGTAATGTTTTCTTCTAAAATTTTATTAACATTGTTATAAGTCATTTGTTTTCTTGATCTAATTACACTTTCAAAAATATCATAATCTACTTGTTTTCCTTCTTCATCAAATTCCATAACACAAGATATGGTTAGTCTATCTGTATTTGGGTTAAGTGAGCATATTCCATTTGATAATTCGTGAGGAAGCATTGGAATAACTCTATCTACTAAATATACACTTGTTCCTCTTTCTAAGGCTTCTTTATCTAGTGGTGTTCCTTCTTTAACATAATAAGAAACATCTGCGATATGTACTCCAAGTTCATAATGATTATTTTCTAATTTTTTAATTGATACAGCATCATCTATGTCTTTAGTATCATCTCCATCTATTGTAAAAATCATTTCTTCTCGTAAGTCTTTTCTTCCTCTTATTTCTTCTTCTGTTACTTCCATAGGAATACTTTTTACTTGCTCTTTTACTTCATCTGGAAAGGTTGTTGGAATGTTATATTTATAAACTATAGATAAAATATCTACTCCTGGATCATTTTTATGACCTAGTATTTCTATTACTTCACCTTCATATTTTGTATTATTATTTATTTTTTTATTAAGTTTTACTACAACTTTATGTCCATCTACTGCATTTAAAGATTTTTCTTTTGGTATTTCTATATTTAATTTTATTTTTTTATCATCTAAAAGTAAGTGTCCTTTTTTATTTTTCTCATAATATTCTCCTATATATTTATCTTGTTTTCTTTTTATTATTTTAAGGACTCTTCCTTCTATTCTTTCTATATTTAGTTTACTAGTTACTTCTACTAATACTGTATCATCATGAATAGCACCATTCATATTTTCTTCACTAATATAAATATCATCTTTTAAGTCATCTACTATTACAAAGCCAAATCCTTTTTTATTTACTTTAATAACTCCTTTTTTTAAATGACTATCTTCTAATAACATATATCTATCTTTATTAGTATGATAAATTATTACATCATCTTCTAATACTCTTAATGTATCTGTCATTTCTTTTATTTCTTCTAAAGAAGTTAAAGATAGTTTGTTTTGAATATCATAAATTGATAATGCTTTTTGTTCTGTTTTTAATAAATTTATTATTTTTTCTTTCATTACCAACACCTCTTCATATTATAATCATTTTAACATTTTTTAGATTTTTTGTATATTATTTACATTATAAATATTTTAATTATGAATTATTCAAAAGTATCAACTATTTTTTGAATTGATGCTAATAATTTACTTAATTCATTATTTTGTTGTCTGTTATAACAATCAATTAAAAATCTAGTATCCATTAGTATAATGCTTATATGATCATATAGTTCGTTACTGTTCCTCCAACTACTTTTTGCAAATCCAACATATTCAATACTTTTTTCTAAACCGAATTTATTATTATATTTGTTGTATGGAATAATAAATGCATTAAATATCTTTTCATGTTTATTAATTTTATTTTTTGCATGATCACCATAAGTAATTTGTTTTTGTATAGAATCTGTGTTAGGTAAATCAGAAGGATTTTTTGTTACACCATACTTATAATATTTAGCATCTAAAATATATAAATCTTTCCCAACTTCTAATATTGTATCAGGTCTTAACTTTGTAGAATCTATTGCATTTTCTAGATATATTAATTTATATTTGGAATTTGGAAAATACAATTTAGGATCTAAATTTCCATATACTGATTTAACCATATACTCCCAAATGTATTTATAATTATTAGTGCCTATATTTTTTAAATTATTCTTATTTTTACCACCTGTCATTTCTAATATTTTCTTTAGATTTAGTAATAATTCCTTCTTTTTATCTTCAAATGATTGTAAAAATTCTTTATTAATTATAGCTATATAATAATTGATTTTATCTGTTCTAATATTATTATAATTTGGTCGTGGTATATTTCCAAAAATCCAGCCAATATAATCAATACTAATATTTACGCAGTAAGCATGAATATCTGTAATTATATTATCCTCTAAAGTGTTTTTCTCTACATAAGTATCTAAATAAATAACAGAACTATTACTAACATAGAATTTTGTATTTAATGTCTTTTTCCAATTTATTTTTCCATTTTTCCCTTTTACATATATTTTTTCTTTATCATTATACAAACCATTATTTAAATAATCATTAATTATCCATAAGAATGAATTTATTGGAATTTCTCTATCTTTTCCTTTAGTTAATGAATATTTAGAGTCACTTTTATTTAATTTTTTTTCAATAGATATAGTTTTTAGAAGTTTTATTATACTTTTTCTACAATCTGAATTATTAGATGGAATTTCATATCCTAAAGGAAAATATACTTTAATACCATCTTCTAAAAACTTAATTCCAACATAATCATCATTAAAAGAATTTGATGAAACATGACAAATATCTTTTAAATCAAATTTTTTCTTCATAGTTTACTTGTGACTCTATTGATTGTTGATCAGTAAATAAATCTTTAAATACTCTTAGGTTTTCATTATAATATTTTTCAACTAAATCATCAAAACAATTGATATCATCATCAAACCATAATTCAAGATCTATTTTAGCAATATCATCCCATATATATAATAATACTTTTTCAATAAATTTGTCTATGATTTCCTTATCTTGGTTTAATGGTGATAAGGATAATTCTTCTTTATTTACAAAATATATACCCAATTGTTTATCTTCACTATTTAATCCTGTAGGGTTATTTTTTAAGATTGTTTTATTTATTGTATTAACAAACTGTTCCCAAGTATAACTACTTCCTGGAATATACATCTTTGATAACTCTTTATCATAATCATTATCCATATTAAATTTATTAGGTATTCTTTTCATTTTCCATCTACGTTTAAATGCTGTATCTAATGTAAATACATTTTGATCACTTGTGTTCATAGTTGCCACAATCCATAGATTTGATGGAATAAATATTTTCTTAACATTAACTTTCTCTTCTGTTAAGAATTTTTTTAGTGGTTCATTATCTATTTCAAATATACTTTTACCAAATTCATCTCTGTCCAACAATTGAAAAATATCTCCAAATATTGCTGATGCGTTTCCTCTATTAATTTCTTCAATAATTAAACATACTTTTTTATCAGGATTCTTTAAAGCATTTAATAAAGCAATACTAAATGGCCCAGCTTGGAATTCATATTCAACTTTTTTATCTTTAGTTTTGGGAAGAATTTGTCCTATGAAATCACTGTTAGAATATTCAGGATGGAAAGTTACTCTATGAACTAAACTTTTTTCAAATCCATTTGACTTATTATAATTTTCATTAATTGTATGACTTTTTCCACAACCTGGAGTTCCATAATAAATTACATTATATCCACCAGATATGAATTCTTCACCAAAATTATCTTGATCTTTTGCTTCTGGATCAACATCTAAAAATTTATAAATAGTATTTCCTATATAAAACGGATGATAATTATTAACTTCCGGAATATTATTTCTAATCCATTTATTAATTTCGTAAGAAACTTGATTTGGTAACCAATTATAGTCTATAGGAATATTTAAATAATTTGCAAATTCATATAATTTTTCTCTTTTATAGATATTTATTACTTTTTCTGGAAAATATGAACATATTAATTTTTGTAACCATACATTAGAATAATTGGTTTTAGCAAGAAGTTTATAGTTGTTTCTAGGGTCAATCCATTCTTTTGATTGTTCTACTTCTTTCAAATAATTATATAATTGTGTTTTATATTCATTAAAATATTTATCGACGTTTTCATCTGCAATTATTTCATTATTTCCATCTCTAAATTTTTTGTCTTCTTTTTTTTGATAAAATCCATACTTATATGCACCTCCAGCTCCAAGTGGAAATCCTATATTTTTATATGTTTCCTTATCATATTCTAACTTATAACAATAATTTTTATAATCATCAATAGTAAAATTAAGAATCTTTTCTAAAGGATACTCTTTTTTAAATTTATTATCCAATAAAATTCTTTTTTCTTCTTCTGAATCTTGGCTTTTTACGTTTGCAAGATAAAATTTTTTAAAGATATCTATATGTGCCTTTTTTTCATTATCAAACTCATTATTCATTGCTTCTGCTAATTTTAAATATTTGGAATCTGTTTGTAATCTTAAAAAATTATCAACTGTTTCAAATTTAAATCCATTATAAATGCCTTTATCATTGTTAATTCCAAAATATTCTATTATTATTTGAGACATCATCCCGTTATACTTTTTTACGCCATAAAATGAAAAATCAATATCACTTCTAGATAATCCATCAAATAAGTGTTTTTTTAATACATACGATATAAATTTTTTAGAAAATGGTAATGCTTTTATCTCATTGTTAATATTTATGTTTGGTAATTTTAAATTTAATTCATCTGATATCATAATTTCATTTCCTTCCTTTTTAATTATATTAAATGAATTTATCCAACCCGTTACTACTTTTGGTAGCTGAGCAATTTCTTCACATAATGGCATTGGAGAATTATTAATTCTGTGATTTAATAACAACTGAACAAAAGTCGTATAATCTTCTTCTTTTTTTATCAAAGAAATATACTTACTAAATTCATCTATAGTTATCTTTTTATTAAGTCTTTTATCAAACAATATTTTAAACAATATTTTAAATGGATGTAATGAATATTTATTTGATGTTTCTACTGTATCATTAGGATATTTTATTTCTAACAACACATTAAAGAAAAATTCAGCACATAATTTTTTATCCGATATTATTTTTTCATAATTTTTTATTAAATAATTACCATAATCTGTAGTCTTATATGTATTACCATCAAGATACACCATTTTGTAAAATAATACATAATTAATTGGATGATTATTTGCTACATTTCTATTAGCGCCATTTTGATTTAATACATTCGTCAATTCAACTGCACTATTATTTTTGTTTATTTCAACTTCTGAAACAGTTTTTGTCAATAAGTATAGTTTATCAATACTTGTAATATTATTTACGAAAATCCACTTATCCATTATATTCCTCCTTGCTTATTTCTTCCATTATCTTTTTTACCATTAATGGTGGTATTCCTTCCCCTATAACATATCTTATAAGATTTTCACTAGCCCATTTAGGAATATTCCAATCATCTGGTAACGATGATACTTTCATTAGTTCATATATTGTTAAAACTCTTGGATCACTATATGTCCCATCTTTTTGTTTCCTTCCTGGATGTACATTCATTTGTGATCCCATTACACCATTATATCTAGTAACTGTTGGAGCTGGTTTATTCCAATCCATACGATGATAAGTTGTATCATATCCTTTTGAGGGACTTCCATCTGCTTTTTTTGGATAATATTTTTCATTTTCCCATGCCGAATGGCCTGTTGGGGTATGTATCATAGCTTCAATATGTCTCCAAGCATGAGTTGGAGGTTTATGCCATGGATGAACATTATTTAATTTTGTTATTTCTAATTTATTCTTAAACTCTTTTTCTCTAATACATGGATTTAATGAAGGTAAAGATCCTATTGCTTCTTTTAAAGTTATAATATGTTTCTCTTTTTCTGGGAATTTCCATCTTTTTCTTTGGTCTTTTCTTGTTAATAGAAAAATAGCTCTTTTTCTATTTTGAGGTACTCCATAGTCCATTGCATTTATTATTTTTTCTTCATTTATAAAATAATCAGTCCCTAATCTTTTTTCTATATACTCTGGTATTATCATTTTTTTATCTTTATATTCAACTGGTGTTTTTAATTGTTGAACAACATTTTCAAAGAAAATATATCTTGGCTTTATTATTAATGCATAATCAATAGCATATTTGATAAGTGTATTTCTCTTATCATAAGGATTTCTATTTCCTGCTACACTCATTCCTTGGCAAGGTGGGGTTGCAATTAATAAATCTATTTGTTCGTTTTTTGTTCTATTAACTATTTTATTAAATATTTCTTTGTCTGTTATATCTCCAACTATCATATCAGTAGAAGGATATAAATGTGAATAAAATCTTGCTCTATCTTCTAATAATTCATTTGCCACTATAACATCTATATTTATATCTTTAAAGTATGTTTCTGCAATACCTACATTTGCAAATAATGATACAGCTTTCATCTAATCACCTTCCTTCATAATCACACCTACAAGTTCTTTTATTAATAATGGTGGTATTCCTTCACCTATAACTTGTCGAATAAAATTTTCACTAGCCCATTTAGGTGGATTCCAATCTTTTGGTAAAGATGTAACAATAAATAGTTCATATAAAGATAAAACTCTTGGATCACTATATGTTCCATCTTCTTGTTTTCTTCCTGGATGTACATTAGTAAACGATGAAATAGAACCATTGTACATAGTAACTGTTGGAGCTGGTTTATCCCAATCCATTCTCATATATGTAAATGCTCCACCTTTTATTTTTCTTCCATCAACATTTTTGGGATAATATACTTGATTTTGAAATGCAGATGTTCCTGTTTTAGTATGAAGCATTACTTCTATTTGTCTCCAAGGGGCCATTTTTGCATAATGATATTTACTAACTTTTAATCCTTTTTCTTTTTTGATTTCATAATCAGGTAATTTATTTCTCATATTTTCTTCTTTTATAAGAGGATCTAAAGAAGGTAAAGATCCAATTGCTTCTCGTAATGTAACAATTTTTTTATGCTTTTCTGGAAATTCCCATTTTATTTTTGTATCCTTTCTAGAAAATAAAAATATAGCTCTTTGTCTATTTTGAGGTACTCCATAATCCATTGCATTTATAATTTGTTCAGAATTAATATTATATTCTTGCCCCAATCTTTTTTTTATATATTCTGGAATAAGAATAGTTTTATCATCATATTCAATAGGTGTTTTTAGTTGTTGAACGACATTTTCTAATAAAGCAAATTTCGGTTTTAAATCTAAAATAGCATCTATGGCATATTTGACTAGTGAATTTCTAGGATCCAAAGGATCTTTTGCACCTGCTAAGCTCATTCCTTGGCATGGTGGAGTTGCAATTATAAAATCAATTTTTTCTTTTTTTGACTCTTCTATTATTTTGTTATAAACATTTGGTCTTGTAATATCACCACAAATCACATTTGCTTTTGGATGACAATATTTATAAAATTTACATCTATTTTCTAATAATTCGTTTGCAATGACAATATCAATATTCATTTCATCCAAATATGTTTCTGCAATACCAACATTAGCAAATAATGATAATCCTTTCATATTATTCTCCTTCTAAATTTTTATCTTTCGTGCATTAAACTTTCATACTTAGTATCTATATTTTTAAGATCATTATATATCCATCTAATCTCTTTCTTCACATCTTCTGGAACATCATCTAACGTTTCAATGAATTTATTAATTACATCAAATGACTCTTTTATTCTTTTTCCCAATCTTTTTTTTGATTCTACTAAAAAAACAGCATGTTTTATTTCTCTTCTATAATCTTGTAAAATTTTATCATATTTTTCATAAGATATAACAATATTCTCATCACCATATTTAATTATATCTTCAGAATATCCTACTAATTTACATAATTTTATATAGTCTAGTCCTAAATATTTTTCAAAATTTTTTAAAGTTAATAAAGCAGGTCTCACTCTAATACCTTTTTCAATATTATTAATTTCTGTATGACTAACTTCACATAATTCAGCTAATTTTCTTGCAGAAAGCTTTTTTTCTTTTCTAGCTTTTTTTACAATATCTCCTAGAGCAGTTTCATTTTTTTTCATTTTTTTCACGCTCCTATACTTTTATTATACCAGACAACTTTAGATTTGTTAATATCTTTTCGGAAACCAGTTGACAAATATAAGTTTATTATACAAAAAAACATATATAGTCTTTATATATGTAATGTTAATATAAAAGTTATAGATTTTTTTAATTATTAATTTTTTTATCATCTGATCTACCTGTTAAATAATCCATTGATACATTAAAATAGAGTGCTATAAAATAAAGTTTAAAAGTTTTAGGAGTACGTGTTCCTTTTTCATAATGAGCATAAAGACGTTGACTAAAACCTATTTTCTCTCCTAATTCTTCTTGGCTTTTATTTTGGTTTTCTCTAAGTTCTTTTATTCTTTTCCTCATTAAATCTAAATTTATATTTTTTCTACCATCATGTTTTTTATTATTACTCATACCTAATAAATAATCTAAGCTTACATTATAATAATTAGCTAGATTATTAGTTTGAATAATAGGTATATCATTAACCCTTCTTTCCCATTTTGCATATACTTCTGTAGTTACTTTTAACGTTTGTGCAATTTCTTTTTGCTTTTTGTCATTATCAATCCTTAAATCATAAAATCTTACTTCTCTATTGTCCATAAAAATCACCTATAAAAAAATTTTACAATTGTGATTGTTTTTTATTGACTTTCTGGACGTCATGTTCTAAGATATTGTTATACGATATAAAAATAGTACATATTAAAACATATATAAAGGATGATATAAATTATTTTTTGTGTTCCTTTCTATATTCAGTTAAACTATTAGGAAAGTCTTTAGCAAGATTAGCAGTTTCTATATCAAAAAGTTTATAATTCTCCATGTTAAGTTTTTCTGCTATATGCTCTATAGTTGAACATGTTAGATTAACACTTCCACATTCTATAGCGCTTAAATAAGAAATATCCATATCATCAAGTAATTTACATAATTTTTTCTGTGATATATCTTGTTGAAATCTATAGTATTTTATATTGAGTGCAACAATTTTTTTTAAAAGCATTTATATTCGCCTCTTTTCTATTTATAGCTTATTGCTATATAAATTATACTATTTATAACGCCTAGTTTAAATTGAATTATAATATGTACAAATTATAATACGTATATATTTTTTGATAAAGTGAGGTTGTGAAATGAGAAAAGATAAGAATAAAAAAACAGTATTAATAATAAGTCTACTATTATTATTAATAACAATAGTAGGAGTAACATATGCAGCATTTCAATATACAAAGAGAGGAACAAAAGAAAATGAAATAACTACAGGAGCAGTATCATTTGTATATAATGAAACATCAAATGGAGTAACATTAACTGATGCATATCCCCTAAAAGATGAAGAAGG
>CANQHJ010000009.1 GCA_947623665.1 uncultured Bacilli bacterium | reverse complement strand
AAAAAAGAGACTGATATAGTCTTTAATATCTTTATTACCATAGATGGTAACTTTACACAAAGTTTTTTACACTCTCCTTCTAAACTATTTTCTTGCATTTTTACATATTTATGTAAAATCTTTTCGATTTCTTTAGGTACTGTTTTATTATTTAATAATCTTCTACCTTCAATAATACCCATATTAGTACCTTGTACTAAAAGTTCAGCAAGTTTTGAAGTAGTATGATCAGTCATAGTTTTCATATTTATCCCATACCAAGTCATTGCTTTATTCATCCCACTAGTTTCATGAGGCTCTTTATCACTATAATTAGGATATATATCATTAATAGAGTTAGATATTTCTTGATACTTATCATATTGCTTTTCTAAAAGTTCTTTGAACTCCTTATCTTTAACCTTATCTAATATAAATTTAATAGCATCCATTCCCATAGACGCGCCTTTATTTACTTCATCTAATACATTAATATTTTCTTCTTTCATAATTTTTCCTCCACTAATATTGTGGAGGAAAATAATTATTTTATACAAAAAAAGAAATACCAAATTATTTAGTATTACTTTTTATTTTTATATAATGTAAATCCAATAAAGTATACTCCAGTTAATATAATAGCACCACCACATATATAAAGTAAAATATTAATAAATGTTCCAGTATTAGGTACACTAGCAATTAATCTAGATTTAGTAGGAGTATTTTTCATAACAACAGTATTAATTTTAGAACCATCAACAAAGAAATCAACACATTCTTCTTGTAATTCATAACCCTTTGGAGCAGAACTTTCACATAAAGTATAATTACCATCTTCTAAATAGAAGAATTTAGGATTAGTCTCTGATACCCAATTATAAAGAATTTCATCTTCTCCTTTTCTTCTAACTTCAAGCTTAGCTCCAGGAAGTTCTTTACCATTAGTAGCATCCACTTTACTAAATTTAGTAACATTACTAAGTGAAATAGAAAGAGTAGAAGTCTTTGTTGGAATATATCCTAATAATACTTCTGAAAATTTAAATTGTTTATCTTTAGAATCAAAAACTTTATCCTGAGCAGTAGTCTTAGTAACATTATATCCATTAAGATTAGAACTTAAAAATGATGCATTCACTTTAACTTTAACAGTAGTTAAATCTATATCATCCTTTAAAGGAACAAATATTCTAAATGAACTATTCATATTATCTGTATTTTCAATTTTCTTTCCATTTTGGTCTATTAAGTAAACACCATACTTATTTGGATCTTCTATTTCAACAGAAAAACTTAAATAAGGATTATCAGGATTAGTATTAGTAACTTTAATAGCCTCAGTTGTAAGAGACTTACCATCAGCAGGTATTGAATAACCTAAAGAACCACTAGGAGATAGCTCAATACCAGCATTATCATTAGAAGAAGTACCTCTATGAGCATCAGCTTCATCTAATAAATTAATAATATAATTTAAATAGTTATAACCACTTTTTTCACCTGCATCTTGAACTATTTTTTTAATATCATAAATATTAGCAGTATTCATATTATAATCAGAGCTTTGAACATAGTGATAAAAAGAACAACCACTAATTTTTGCAAAAGACTCAGGAGTTTCATCCTCTTCACTCATATGAATATTTACTTGACTACAATAAGAAGAAGTAAACTCATTTTCGTGTTCTAATAAATATAGCCAAATAGCAATCTGAGTTACATAATGTTTAATATTATTATCTGCTACTGGACCATATAAAGCATCATCAAACACATTATTAGTATTTAATTGATTATAACCATGAGTAATAATATACTTTAATCCATTATCAGTAATACTAGTTGGATTACCAGATTTTAATTCAAAACTTTCAGTATTCCTTGCAAACTTAGAATTCTTAGTAAGTATATATAAAGGAATATTACTATCACTAGTTTTATAATTATCTGGTACTCTAAAGTTTTCAAAATATTTTCTATTCTCGTAACTGCTTCCTAAAGCATCTTCAATATAATTTTTTAAAGAATCACTACTTCCGTTATAATTAGTTGTAAAATCATTAGTAGGAATATTACTATCACTAACTGGTATAGCATAACTATCTTTTAAAACATAAACGGTAAAAGTAAATAATAATACACTTAAAATACTAAAACCACTTAAAATATTTAAAAAATGCTTATTTTTAGATTGGTCTTTCATATCATACACCACCCTATAATAAACATTATAACATAAAACAAGAAAAAGAAAGAATTTTTTTGTCATTACTATACATTTAATATACATTTTTTTTAAAGTTTATGTTATAATAAGCCAGAAGGAGGTACTAGATGGCAGAGTTAAAAGAAGTAAAAGGTATTGGACCAAAGTCATTAATGTTATTAAATAAACTAAATATCCATACAATAGAAGATTTAGTAACTTATTACCCATTTAGATATGAAAAATTTGAACGTGCAAATCTTGCTTTAGCACAACAAGACGAACATTTAGTTATAGATGGAAGAATAGAGAGTAGTCCTATATTAATGCGCTTTAAAGCAGGACTTAATAAAATGAACTTTAGGCTAGTAACTCAATCAGGAGTAGTAGGTGTATCAATTTTTAATAGAGCATTTTTAAAAAGTAAATTAACAGTAGGATCAAATATTACAGTAATAGGAAAGTTTGATAAAGCAAAAAATGTAATAACTGCATCTGATATAAAAATGGAACCACTATCTAATACAATAAAAATAGAGCCTGTATATCACTTAACAAATGGTCTTACTAATAAAAATATTTCAACATATATTAATATGGCTTTAATGACTTATGGTAAAGAAATAATAGATTATATACCACCTAAATATTTAGAAAAATATAACTTTACAAATAAAAAAACAGCACTAAATATAGTTCATAATCCACCATCAGTTGAGAAAAAAGATGAAATAATAAAAAGACTTAAATATGAAGAATTATTTACATTTATGTTTAAAATAAATTATCTAAAAAGAGAAAACAAATTATCTAATAAAGGATTAAGTAGAACTATTGATAAAGGAAAAGTAGAAAAATTTATAAAAACATTACCTTTTGAACTTACAAATGATCAAAACAAAGTAATAGATGAAATTATTAAAGATTTAGAATCTCCATCAAGAATGAATAGACTACTGCAAGGTGATGTAGGAAGTGGTAAAACAATAGTATCCTTTATTGCCATGTATGCAAACTTTCTAAGTGGATATCAAAGTGCTCTAATGGCACCAACAGAAATACTTGCAGTACAACATTATGAAAACTTAAAAGAGATTTTTAAAAATACTAAAATAAATATTGAATTATTAACAGGTTCAGTAAATAAAGTAATGAAAAATGATATTTATAAAGAATTAGAAGATGGAACTATAAATATAGTAGTTGGAACCCATGCTTTAATACAAGAAGAAGTAAAATATAATAATTTAGGACTTGTTATAACAGACGAACAACACAGATTTGGAGTAAATCAAAGAGAAAATTTACAAAATAAAGGTTATAAACCAGATATCCTTTATATGAGTGCAACTCCAATTCCAAGAACTTATGCTCTAGCAATCTATGGTGATATGGATATGTCTATTTTAAAAGAAAAACCAAAAGGTAGACAAGAGATTAAAACTTATGTAAAAACAAATAAAGAAATAAAAGATGTTTTAGGTATGATGCTAGAAGAGTTAAAACAAGGGCATCAAATATATGTAATCGCACCACTTATTGAAGAAAGTGAAAAAAGTGATTTAACTGATGTTAACAAACTAAAAGATCAAATGAAACTAGCATTTAAAGATTATTTTAAAATAGATATTATTCATGGTAAAATGGCTGCTCAAGCAAAAGATTTAATAATGAAAGAATTTGTTCAAGGAAAAATCCATATTCTAATTTCTACAACTGTAATAGAAGTAGGAGTAGATGTTGCTAATGCTACTATGATGGTAATATTTGATGCTAATAGATTTGGTCTTTCCACACTTCATCAATTACGTGGTAGAGTAGGAAGAGGAAGTGATGCTTCTAAATGTGTATTAATAAGTGATGTTGATACAAAAAGATTAGAAGTAATGGAAAAAACAAATGATGGATTTAAAATAAGTGAAGAAGATTTCCGACTTCGTGGACATGGAGATATTTTTGGAACAAAGCAAAGTGGAGATATGGCATTTAGAATTGCTAATCTAAAAGACGATTATAAAATATTACTACAAGCAAAAAAAGATTCAGAAGAATATTTAAATGATACTAAAACAGATAGTGATGTATTAAAACAAGAAATAATTAAAACAATTAAAAATGCTTAAGATAAATTTGACTAATAAAAATAATTGTGATAATATTAATCCCATCAGCAATCAGCTGATAATATAAAAAAGAAAGGATGTTATTTATATGGAAAAATTTAAAATGAATAATACTTGGCGTCATCATATAGGTAACACTTATACTAAAAAACATTAAATTGTTAACAGGTATAAGTGAGTTTTGTGTTGCTTATACCTGTATGAGATAAAATATAAATTAAAAGAATACAGGTGAAATATCTTGTATTCTTTTTTTTGGTACATATAATATTTTCAAATAGGTAAAGCAACGAAAAATAAAAAAGGAGGAAAATATTATTATGGAATCAAAAGAAATATTAAAAAAATTAGTTAGTTATAATACAATCAAAGATAAAGAAAATAAAGAAATAATGGACTTTATCGAAAATTATTTAAAAAAGTACAAATTCAAGACAAAGAGAATAAAAAAATGTTTAATAGCCTATAATGATGAAAATCCTAATATAGGATTTATTGGACACACAGATACAGTTGATTATGAATCATGGGATAAAAGTCCCTTTGAATTAAAAGAAGAAAATGGAAAATTAATAGGTTTAGGTGCTTGTGATATGAAAGGTGGCATTGCAGCCATATTAAAAACTATCTCAAAAATAAATTTAGAAAAAAATAAAATAGCTCTATATTTTACAAATGATGAAGAAATAGGATTTAGTGGAATAAAAGATATAAAAGAAGAAATAGTACCTAATAATGTAATTATTGGAGAACCAACGAACAATATACCTATTTGTGGTACAAAAGGAGTATTAGAGTTAAAAATAGAGTTTCATGGAATAAAATGTCATTCATCAACTCCGGATAAAGGAATAAGTGCAATTTATAAATGTGTAGATTTTATAGATGAATTAAGAGATTATTATGAAAAAACATTAAAAAAAGAAAAAGTAGAAGAGTTTGAAATACCATATACTACTATGAATATAGGAATGATAAAAGGTGGAGAAACAGTTAACTCAGTTGCAGGAAAATGTGAAATAAGTATAGATTTTAGAATTGCTAAAAAGAATCAATCAAAAAAAATAATAAAAAAAATAAAAAATATTTTAAAAGAATATAATTATAAATTATATATAAGACAAGATATACAACCAAAATTAAATAAGAATAATATAGAGTTTTTAGAAAAAATATCTTCCAAAAAACAAACAAAATGTTATTTAACAGAAGGATCATACATTGATAAAAACTTTATTATATTAGGTCCAGGGCCAGATACATCACATCAAAAAAATGAATTTATAAAATGTAAGTCCTTAGAAAAAACTGAAAAACTATATGAAGAAATAATAAAATTTTATAATGAAGGGAAGTAGATAAAATGAAAATAATAGATTTTGATAGAACAATAGATAAAAATTATTTAGCACAACAAGCACATGAAATCTGTACAAGAGCAGCTTTCCCAGTAGATTATCAAGATGTATATAACCACTTATTTGAAAAAGAAAATTTAATTTTAAAATTATTAATTAATAAAACAAAATCCCTTGCAGGATTTGGAGTGTTTGAAATTTTTGAAGAAGAATTAAATACAATGCTATATTTATCAGGAATGGTAATAGATAAAAAATATCAAGGATATAACATATCAAGAGAAATAATAAGAAAAGCATATCAAGAAGTAAATACTAATTTAGTATCACTAAGAACACAAAATATTGCTATGGCTAAATCTTTATTAACAACTTTTCCAAACAAAACATTAGAAATACCAAAAGATATTAATAGTGAAATAATAGATTATTTAAGAAAAATAACACCATTTGAAAATATAGAAGAAAATAGTGTTATAAAAAATTGTTATCCAAATCAACTTTATCATGATTTAAATGCTATAAAAGAAAATTTTGATATTGAAATAAATTCTAATGATGCTTTAGTAGTTGCAGTAGCACCAAAAAATCAAAAAATACTATTAAAATCAAAAAAATAATAGATGATTTTGATGGTATTATAAAAAAGAATATATAAAAATAACAAGTCTAAAAGTGGGCTTGTTATTTATTGATTGTCTTCTAAAAGTATTCAACCATTTTTTATAATTAATATTCTTATTAAAGTTTTTCATAATCTTGCTTAATATTATTTTCTCTTTTTTGGAACCTAAATGGAACCTAAAATTGTGATAAACATTTTAAAACCTTTATAAAATAATAAAAGCGGAGCCTAATTGGCTCCTTCAGGGGGTTCGGTTGAATATAATCTCACTAAATCGTGAGATATAATCGGCGTGATATCTATCACGCATCTTAATCATAAATTAATTTTTTAAATTTGTCAATTACTTATTAAAAATTATTTTAATTTACAGTTAAATAAATAATAAAAATTCATTTAATTATCTAGTATAATTTGTTATAATAACTAAAGAAGAAGAGGTGATAAAATGTTGACGTTAGATAGAATATATTTAGCAAATAAAGTATTAAAAGGAATAATAAGAAAAACTGATATGATTTATGCACCTAATATAAAATCAGATGCAAATATTTATTTAAAAACTGAAAACTTACAAGTAACAGGTTCATTTAAAATAAGAGGATCATACTTTAAAATTAGTCAGTTGACAGATAAAGAAAAAGAAAAAGGAGTAATAGCTTGCTCTGCAGGTAATCATGCTCAAGGAGTTGCTTTAGCAGCCACTAAAAACAATATAAAAAGTCTTATTTGCCTACCAGATGGAGCACCTATTTCTAAAATAGAAGCAACTAAAAATTATGGGGCAGAAGTTTGTCTGGTTAAAGGAGTATATGATGATGCATATAATAAAGCATTAGAACTAAGAGATAAAAAAGGATATACTTTTATTCATCCATTTAATGATTTAGACGTAATTGCAGGTCAAGGTACAATAGGTCTTGAAATTGTTGAACAACTTCCAGATGTTGATATAGTAATTGTTCCAATAGGTGGTGGAGGATTAATTTCAGGAGTAGCTTATGCAATAAAACAAATTAATCCCAAATGTAAAGTTTATGGAGTACAAGCATCAGGTGCACCTAGTATGAAAGAATCAATAAAAAAAGGTAAAATAGAAACATTAAATAAAGTACAAACAATTGCAGATGGGATTGCAGTAAAAACTCCAGGAGATAATACATTCTCACTTGTAAAAGAATATGTTGATGATATATTTATGGTAACAGATGATGAAATAGCTCATGCTATACTCACTTTACTAGAACAACAAAAATTAATATCAGAAGGAGCAGGAGCAACCACCCTTGCAGCCATATTATCAAATAAAATTCCAAATATTAAAGGAAAAAATGTTTGTTGTCTAATCTCAGGTGGAAATATAGATGTTACAATTCTATCAAGAGTAATAGAACGTGGTCTAAAGATGAGTGGTAGAAAGTCATATATAACAATTGCTCTTTCAGATAAACCAGGTCAATTAGCAGATGTATCTAGAATAATTGCAAAAACAGGAGCAAACGTTACAAGTATTAATTATGACAGTACAGATTTAGACATGAATATAACAGATTGTCTATTAAAAATAGAAGTAGAAACAAGAAATATCGAACATATAAAAGAAATAAAAAAAGCTTTAGAAGAAGCAGGATTTGAAGTATGTAAATAGGAGGATAAAAATGGAATATTTAAATACTGATAAAGCCCCAAAGGCAATTGGACCATATACACAAGCAATAAAGACAAATGGACTACTTTACACTAGTGGACAAATTGCAATTAATCCCAAGACTAATGAAGTAGACACTAAAACAATAAAAGAACAAACTACACAAGTTTGTGAAAACTTAAAAGCAATTTGTGAAAATGCTAAAACAGATATTACAAAAACAATTAAAACAACATGTTTTTTAAAAGATATAAATGACTTTACAGAATTTAACGAGGTGTATGGACAATATTTTACAAGTAAACCAGCAAGAAGCTGTGTTGCTGTAAAAGATTTACCTAAAGGAGTTTTATGTGAAATAGAGTTAATTGCAGAACTTTAATATCAGAACACAAAAGTGTTCTTTTTCTATGTACAAAACTTAATAAAAGTGATAAAATTATTAGAAGTTTTACCTAATTGGAGGTATATTATGCAGTTAGAAAAAATAAAAGAAATCAATGATATAAAAAAATTATCTTTAAAAGAAAAACAAGAATTATCAGAAGAAATAAGAGAATTTTTAATAGAAAAAGTATCTAAAAATGGAGGACATCTAGCAAGCAATCTTGGAATAGTAGAACTTACTATTAGTCTTTGTGATGTCTTTGATTTTACTAAAGATAAAATAGTTTTTGATGTAGGACATCAAAGTTATGTATACAAGATTTTAACAGGAAGAAAAGAAAAGTTTGATACTTTAAGAAAATATCAAGGACTAAGAGGTTTTCCATATAAAAAAGAAAGTCCTTATGATTACTTTGAAACAGGTCATAGTAGTACTTCTATTTCTACTACTATTGGAATGGCACGTGCAAGAGATTTAAAAAAAGAAAATTATAATGTCATTTCAGTAATAGGAGATGGATCTATTTCAAATGGAATGAGTCTAGAAGCAATAAATGATATAGGTTTTAATAAAACAAAATTAATTATAATTTTAAATGATAATGGAATGAGTATTTCAAGTAATGTAGGAGGAATATCTAGTTATTTAAGTGAACTTAGTTTAAATGAAAAATATATAAAACTAAAAAATAAAATAAAATATTCCTTAGATGATACAAAACTAGGAAATAAATCGTTTAAAATAATATCAAGATTAAAAGAGGGAGCAAAGAAATTTCTAGTTCCTTCAAAATACTTTGAAGATATGGGACTAACATACATTGGACCAATAGATGGACATAATATTAAAGAAATAGAAAAAGTTCTAAGAAGAGCAAAAAAAGTAAATGATCCAGTTATTATTCATGTAGTAACTAAAAAAGGAAAGGGCTATACTCCAGCAGAAAATTATCCTTCAAAGTATCATGGAGTCTCAAAGTTTGATAAAAATATAGGAATAGAAAATAAAGTTGATAATACATATTCAAATGAATTTGGTAGAGTAATAACAAAACTTGCTGAAACTAACAAAAATATAGTGGCAATAACTGCTGCTATGAAAGATGGAGTAGGACTAAAAGAATTTTCAAAAAAATTTCCAGATAGATTTTTTGATGTTGGTATTTCAGAAGAACATGCAGTAACTCTTGCTGCAGGAATGTCTACATCTGGACTAAAACCAATATTTGCAGTATACTCGACTTTTCTTCAAAGAGGTTTTGACCAAATAATTCATGATGTTTGTATGCAAAATTCTAATGTTTTGTTTGCACTTGATAGAGCAGGTTTAGTTGGACAAGATGGAGAAACACACCAAGGAATATTTGATCTGTCTTATCTTTCAATAATTCCTAATATGAATATATTATCTCCAAAATGTATAGAAGAATTAGAAATATTATTAAAATGGAGTCTAAAACAAAACTTTCCAATTGCAATAAGATACCCAAGAGGTAGTGATGAAATATCCCTAAAACCAATAAAGAAAATAAATTTAGGTTGTTGGGAATATTTAGTCAAAGGAAAAAACTTAACTATAATTGCAACAGGAAAAATGGTAGGTAAAGCTTATCAAGTTATAAAAGAAAATAATTTAGATGTAACACTTATTAATGCAGTCTTTATAAAACCACTTGATAAAAAAATCTTAAAAGAAATAGTAAAAAGAAAAGATAACATCTTAACGATAGAAGATAATCTAATAAATGGTGGTATGGGTAATAATATTTTACTTGAATTAAATAAATTAAATTATAAAGGAAATATAAAGATATTAGGATTTAATGATAAATTTATTGAACAAGGAACTATAGAAGAATTATTTAAAAAAGAACATTTAGATAATGAAAGTATAAAAAAAGAAATATATAAATTAATAAAATGATAATAGAAAATATACTATTTATTAATTTTATGATAAAATTAATATGTATTTTTGTTAAATATGGAGTGATGGTATTATGAAAATTATTATAGTTGGTATTGGAAAACTCGGTGAGTATTTAGCTAAGTCTCTTTCAAGAGATGGAAATGAAGTAACTTTAATAGATTTGAATTTTAATAAGACAAAAGATGTAATTAATAATGAAGATGTAAATTATATATGTGGAAATGGACTTGATTCAGATGTTTTATTAGAAGCAGGTATTGCAGATGCTAAATTATTAATAAGTGTTACTAACAAAGATGAACAAAATGTTATGTGCTGTCTGCTTGGAAAAACTTTAGGTTGTAAGCATACAATTGCTAGAATTCGTACACCAGAATATTCAAATTCAATGAGTATTTTAAAAGAACAATTAGGTCTTTCAATGGTAATAAACCCAGAACTCTTAACAGCAGCCAAAATTGCTAGATCACTAAGTATTCCAAGTGCATTAGAAGAAGCAACTTTCTTTAAAGGTAGAATACAAGTTGTAACTTTAAAAGTAAAAGAAGGTAGTAATTTAATAGGTGAAAGTCTAAATAATTTATCAAAGAAATTTGATCAATTAATAATCTGTGCTATACAAAGAGATAATGAAAGAATTATCCCTAAAGGAAATACAGTTTTACAAGAAAATGACAAAGTTCATATAACTGGTTCACATAAATACATAAATAAATTCTTAACCTATGCTAATTTAATAAAAAGAAGAATGAAAAAAATAATGATTTGTGGAGGTAGTGATACTGCAATATATTTATCTAATATTTTAATAAGTATGGGAATGGATATTAAAATAATAGAAATAAATGAAGAAAGATGTAAATTATTAAGTGAGAAATTACCAGAAGCATTAATTATAAATGGAGATATGTACGATCAAAATGTTTTATATGAAGAAGGATTAGAAGAAATAGATGCTATTGTAACTCTTACTAGTATTGATGAAGAAAATATAGTATGTTCTATGTTTGCTTCAATGCATAATGTTCCTAAAATTATTACTAAAATAAATCATATCCAATTAGATGGAATAGTAGAAAAAGCTAATATAGATGCAGTTATAACTCCACAAAAGATTGCTAATAACCAAATAGTTCAATATGTAAGAGCTAAAAACCATGGAGAAAAGAGTAGTTGTGAGGCTATTTATAAATTTGATGATAATACATTTGAAATGTTAGAATACAAAATAGAAGAAGACTTTAAAGGGATTGGTAAAAAAATAAAAGATATGAAAATAAAAGATGGAATAATAATAGTTGCAATCCTCCGAGGAAGAAAAGTAATATTCCCTAATGGCTCAAATGAAATATTAGAAAAAGATACTATTGTTGTAATAGATAAAAATGATACTGTTAGAGAAATAAATGATATTATGAGGTAGATTATGAAGAAAAAAATAGTATATAAGTACCTAGGAAAAGTATTAAAAACATTTTCTACACTATTATTATTTCCAATTATAGTAAGCATAATTTATAAAGAACATATCACACCATTTTTAGTACCATTTTTTATAAGTCTTATATTAGGATGTTTACTTGATGATATAAAAGTAAAAAATAAAACATTATATGCCAAAGATGGTTTTTCCATAGTAGCACTCTCATGGATATTAATAAGTATAATAGGTGCTATACCATTTATGATGGAAGTAAAACTTTCTTTCTTTGATGCTTTCTTTGAAGCAGTATCAGGATTTACAACAACAGGAGCAACCGTCTTTAAAAATGTAGAAGTCCTACCACAAAGTATACTTTTTTGGAGAAGTTTTACTCACTTTATTGGAGGAATGGGAGTACTTGCTTTTGTTATGGCAATAATTCCTTTATCTAAAGATGATAAATCTATGCATCTATTAAAAGCAGAAATGCCTGGACCATCAGTTGCAAAACTAGTACCAAGTCTAAAGAAAACACTATTTTATTTATATGGAATATACATAGTATTAACTTTAATAGAAATAATCTTATTAATGTTTGGAGGACTAGACTTATTCCATAGTATGTTAATATCTTTTGGAACTGCAGGAACAGGAGGATTCTCATATCTTAATACCTCACTTGCAACTTTCTCATTATTTAATAAATATGTAGTTGCTATATTCATGTTCTTATTTGGAGTAAACTTTAATATTTATTTCTTAATAGTAATAATGAAAGATTTAAAAACAGCTTTAAAAAGTGAAGAGTTAAAAATGTATATATTACTTTATGTAGCAGCAGTTATCTTTGTATTTATAAATACTTATAGTATGTTTTCAAATATAAGTGATGCTCTATCTTCTACAGTATTTCACATAAGTTCTTTTATGACAAGTACAGGATATAGTGTAGGAAATGTAAATATATATCCAACTTCTTGTAGGATAATAGTCTTACTTTTAATGCTAATAAGTGCTTGTGCTGGAAGTACCTGTGGAGGTTTTAAAGTATCAAGATTAGTAATATGTCTAAAAACTATAAAAAGAGATTTATTAAAAACTCTACATCCAAATAGTGTTCATACTATAAAATTTGAAGGTAAAAGAATAGATGATGAAGTAATTAATGGAACCTGTACATTTTTGTTTCTATATGTAGTATTAATAGGAATAGTAATGTTATTTGTAAGTTTTGATGGCTACTCACTAGAGACTACTATAAATGCAGTATTCACAACATTTGCCAATGTAGGACTAGCATTCAAAATATCTAACTTTGCAGCATTCTCAGCCTTATCAAAATTTGTTCTAAGTATAGGAATGTTACTAGGAAGACTAGAACTTTTCCCAATATTAGTATTATTTTCAAATATTAAAAAATAAATAAATGGAGTTGATAAAATGAAAACAATAGGAATTATTTTAAGAAGTTTTAATGCAAGTTTTAGAGAAATACCACTATACGCTATAAGAGATGATTTAGTAGCATTCTTAAGTAAGTATAATGATATAAACATAATATGTATTCCTGTGTTTTTTGAAAATGAAAATGAACTTGAAAGAATAAAAAATACATTAAATCTTTGTGATGGAATAATATTCCCAGGAGGAATAGGAATAAAAAATATGGATTTAAAAATAATGAAATATTTATATGATATAGATAAACCAACATTAGGAATTTGTCTTGGTATGCAAATAATGGCTAAGACTTTTAATGGAAAAGTTATAGAAAATGGAGCAGACACATCACATGATGGAACATATTCATATACTCATGAAATAACAATAGATAAAACAAGCAAATTATATGAAATAATGGGTAAAGAAAAAATAATAGTAAATAGTAGACATCAAGACTGTATAAAAAATACAACTCTAAAATGTACTGCAGTAAGTGATGATAATTTAATAGAAGCTATAGAAGATAAAAATAAAAAGTTCTTCTTAGGAGTACAATGGCATCCAGAATCAATGGAAAATGATGAATATAGTAATAAATTATTTAAATCATTTATAGACAGTTTATAGAGGTATTTATGGAAATAATTATAGGTAAAACTGCTGGATTCTGTTATGGAGTAAAAAATGCAGTAGATAAAGCAAGTAGAGATATAAAAGAAAATAATAATTTATATTGTCTAGGAGAATTAGTTCATAATAAAAAAGTAGTAGACGATTTAAAAGACGAAGGATTAAAGTTTATTGATGATATAAAAAATGCAAAAACTACTACTATAATAAGAGCACACGGTATACCAAAAAACGTGTATAAGTATGCCAAAGAAAATAATATTGAATTAAAAGATTATACTTGTCCTAATGTTTTAAATATTCACAAAATTGCCGAAGATTATAAAAATAAAGGATATTATATTTTCTTACTTGGTAAAAGTACTCATCCAGAGAATATTGCTACTATAAGTTTCTGTGGAAAAAATTCTATGATAATAGAAGATATAGATGATGTAGAACAAGCTATAGAAGAGTTTAAAAAGAGTAATATAAAAGATTTATTAGTTATATCTCAAACTACTTTTAGTTTAGAAAAATTTTATAAAATAGAAAATTTAATCAAAGAAAAAATAGATGAAAGTATCAATCTAGTTATAAAAAATACTATCTGTAAAGCAACAGAACTTCGTCAAAAAGAAACAGAAGAACTATCTAAAAAAGTAGATTATATGATTATAATAGGAGGAAGTAATAGTTCTAATACTAAAAAATTATATGAAGTTGCAACAAAGTTCTGTAAAAGGACAATATGTATCGAAGATAGTAATGAATTAAATATAAAAGATTTTAAGAATATAAAAAAAGTAGGAGTAATGGCAGGTGCTTCAACTCCTAATGTTTCTATAGAAGAAGTAATAAACAAAATAAAGAGTTACCCAATTGGATAACTTTTTATTATTTTCTTCTTTTATAAGTTTTAACATTATCTTGTGTATAAGTCTTATCATCATTTACATAAGCAACACCATGTTGATAACGTCCATCACTAGGAATATTTTTAATAGTGTTTCCATACATAGCAATATAAGGATTAATATCTTGTAATCTACTTGCTTGAGTAGAGTAGAAATTTGGATTAGTTAAAACATCTCCATAATTACTAATATGACTTAAAGGTATACCACTATTTACAAGTTGTTCCATAAGTGGAGTATATAAATCAACAAGTAAAATACCCTCATCAGTTCTACGATAATGTCCTTCCCATACTTCTTCATTACTCATCCAAGCAGGTCTAAAGTCTTTATCATTTGGATTATAATAAGGTTCAATCCAATCAAATGGAGAAATATCAACATAAATATCTTCAGGATCTCCACCTAAAATATCAATAATTCTCTCTGGAACTTTTTCATTTATATGAGCACCAGCACAGAATGTAGAAGTAGCCTCCATTGTTTTTAAATTCATTGCAATAACATTAGCAGCACCACTAATATTAAAACCAATTGCAGTACCAAACTCTGCAGTATCAGGTCTCATTTTAATAGTATCAGCATACACATCATAATCATATAAATCTTCATATTTTAAAACATCATCTCTTGTTAATGTATAACTAGTACCTCTTTCTTTACCTTGTAAAGACATAAAAAGTCTTTTAATTGGAAAACCAACCATATCAGCAACCTTCTTTTTATTCTCCCTCATAATCTCTCCTCTACGAGAAGCATCCATTCCTTCAGGATAAAAAGCTGCTGCTGAATTCATTTGTCCATCTTTTACAGTAGTATGCCATACCGCAAATTGAAAATCTTTATCAAACTTTTCCATTATTTTACCTCCATTACTAAAAAAGTATCTATATTATACCATAAATACCAAATAAAATCAATGTATTTTGCTGAAAGTAGTTAAAGATGATATAATTAAATAGAAATAAAAAAGTGTGGTGATACAATGGATGTTTTTGTAATAGGTGCAGGCGCAAGCGGACTTGTAAGTGCTATTAAAGCAAGAGAGGCAGGATGTAATGTAACAATATTAGAAAGAAACAATAAATGTGGAAAAAAACTTTTACTAACAGGAAATGGTCGTTGTAATTTTTATAATGAAAATCAAGATATAAAATATTATCATTCAAGTAATATAGATTTATTTAAAGAAATATTAGAAAGTAAAAAGAATAAAATATTACCTTTCTTTAAAGGTTTAGGAATAGTCTATAAAAATAATAATGGTTATTATTATCCATATTCTAACCAATCTACAAGTATAGTAAATGCTCTACTTAATAAAGTAAAGGAATTAAAAATAGAAATAATAAAAGATACTTTAGTAACTAAAATAGAAAAGAAAGATAAATTTATAATATATTCAGAAAATAATAAGTTTTATGCTGATAAAGTAATACTTGCTTGTGGATCTTCATCATACCCTAAAACAGGAAGTGATGGAAATGGATATCTTCTTGTGAGAAGTCTTGGACACAAAATAAATAAAGTATTACCATCCTTAGTTCAATTAGTTGGAGAAGAAAGTTTCTATAAAGAATGGAAAGGTATAAGGTGTGATGCTAAACTAACTTTATTTGAAAATGATAAAAAGATAAAAGAAGAAAGAGGAGAGTTACAACTAACTGATTATGGTATTAGTGGAATATGTACATTTAATTTAAGTGCCTTAGTATCAAGAGGATTAAATAAAGATAAAAAAGAAGAAATAGAAATAAACTTTATTCCATGGTTTGATAAAGGCAAAAAAGAATTTTTAACTTGGATGAATGAACAAAATAATAAATTATCAAATTATAAATTAAAAGATATTCTAGAAGGATTTTTAAATTATAAATTAGTATCTTTATTATTAAAATTATCTAATATAAAAGAAGATGCTACTTGGAATGAAGTAGATAAAGAAAAACTAATAGACTTAATTATGAGTTTTAAATTCAAAGTAAAAGAAACTAAATCATTTGAAAACTCTCAAACTTGTATTGGTGGAGTACCACTAGAAGAGATAAATACTAAAACAATGGAATCAAAAATAATAAAAGGATTATACCTAACAGGAGAATTATTAGATGTAGATGGAGACTGTGGTGGATATAACTTATCTTTTGCTTGGATGAGTGGAATGCTTGCTGGAGAAAGTGTGAGAAAAAATGATTAAATTAAGACAAATAAAAATAAAAGTAGAACATGATAATAAAGATTATTTATTAGATAAAATTATAAAAAAACTAAATACTAAAAAAGAAAATATTATAGATTATAAAATATCAAAAAAGTCTATTGATGCAAGAAGAAATGAAATATATTATGTTTATGAAGTAATTGTAAATTTAAAAAATGAAAATAAAATAAATTTATCAAAAGATATAATTTATTATGAAGAAAAAGAATATAAACTCCCACCTTCAGGAGACATCTTCCTAAAAGAAAGACCAATTATTGTCGGTTCAGGCCCAGCCGGTTTGTTTTCGGCATATATTTTAGTAAGTGCTGGTTATAAGCCAATAATAATTGAAAGAGGAAAAAATATTGAATTAAGAACAAAAGATGTAGAAAAGTTTTGGGAAAGTGGAGTTTTAGATGAGAATAGTAATGTTCAATTTGGTGAAGGAGGAGCAGGAACTTTCTCAGATGGAAAACTTAATACTTTAATAAAAGATAAAAGAAACTTAGGTAAAAAAGTATTTTCTACTTTTGTAAAGTTTGGTTCTCCCAAAGAAATAATGTATGTACAAAAACCTCATATTGGAACAGATATATTAAGAGATGTTATTAAAAATATGAGAGAAGATATAATTAAAAAAGGTGGAGAGTTTAGATTTAATACAACTCTTACAAATATAAAAATAGAAAATAATACTTTAAAAGAAATAGAAGTAAATAATAAAGAGATAATACCTTGTACTGCCTTAGTTCTTGCAATTGGTCATAGTGCAAGAGACACTATAAAAATGCTTTATGATAATAAAATAAAAATGGAGGCAAAACCATTTGCTGTTGGAGTTAGAGTAATGCATAAACAAGAGATGATAAATAAAAATCAATATAAAGAAAAAGCAAACTTACTACCAAGTGCTAGTTACAAACTAACTTATACCACTAAACAAAAACGTGGTGTATATTCTTTTTGTATGTGTCCAGGAGGTTTTGTTGTAAATGCCTCAAGTGAAAAAAATCGTCTTGCTATAAATGGAATGAGTAACTATAAAAGAGATGAAGAAAATGCCAATAGTGCTATCATAGTTACTACAACTCCAAATGATTATGGTAACGATTGCCTATCTGCTATAAAGTTTCAAAGAGAACTAGAAGAAAAAACATATAGACTAGCAAATGGTAAAATACCAATTCAAAAACTAATTGACTTTAAAGAAAATAAAAAGACAACCTCACTTGGAAGTATAAAACCAATAACTAAAGGTAAATATGAATTTGCTAATCTAAGAGAAATCTTACCAGACTATATAACAGAGTCTTTACTAGAAGCTTTTGTAAATTTCGATAAAAAAATAAAAGGTTTTGCTTCTGATGATACATTACTTGCTGCTATAGAATCTAGAACATCTTCTCCAATTAGAATTATAAGAGGAGAAACATTAGAGTCTTCCATAAAAGGAATATATCCTTGTGGAGAAGGAGCAGGCTACTCGGGAGGAATTACCTCATCTGCTATAGATGGAATAAAAGTTGCAGAAGAAATAATAAAAAAATATAAAAAAAATTAAAAAAATATTGACCTTAACCTTAGGTAATAGTCTAAAGTACTAATTACGAAAGGAGGAAAATATGCTTATTAATGAAGTAGAACACTTAACACATCTTTCTAAGAAAAGTATTAGATATTATGAAGAACTAGGACTCATCACACCTAAAAGAGATGATAATGGTTATAGAATTTATGATGAAGAGAATCTAAAAGAATTAAAAGTAATAAAATTTTTAAGAGAATTAAACATATCAGTAAATGATATAAAAAAACTTAAAGAAGAAAAAATATCTTTAAAAGAATGCATGGAAGACAAAATAGAGCAAATAGAAAGAGAAAACGATAACTACTTAAAAATTAAAAATATGTGCCTAGATTTATCCAAAGAAAATAAGACGTTTGCAACTATAGACATAGAAAAATATTATAAAGAAATATCTATACTTAATAAAGAAGGATTTACTATGAGAAATGTAAAGACCAAAAAGAAAAGTGAAATTATATCAACACTAATATCAACATTTTTATTTATAATGTTTTTTGCACTTTTAATAATTATACTTAGTTATTTTGAAGTAACTGAAGAGGATAAGATGCCTATAATATTATTTATATTTTTTATAGTAATTTTGTTAATACCAATACTATGTACAATTTATAATTTAATTGAAAGAATTAAAGAAATATTAAAAGGAGAAGAAGATGAAGCTAGTAAATATTGATTATATTCCAGGATATGTTATAACGGATGCTCTTGGAATAGTAAAAGGTACAACTGTACAATCTAAAAATATAGGAAAAGATATTGTATCAGGAATGAAAACTATAGTAGGAGGAGAAATAACTGCCTATACTGATATGATTGCCAAAGCTCGTCAAATTGCCACCAAAAGAATGGTTGATGATGCTAACAACTTAGGTGCTGATGCTATTATTAATATAAAATATGGATCATCTGCAGTCATGAGTGGAGCAGCCGAAATAATTGCCTATGGTACAGCTGTAAAAATAAAAAAAGAAAAGTAGGGAAGATTATGAGTAAAAATAAATATATATTACCTTTTAAAGAAGAATTTTTTGTAGAGTTTGGTGGAATAAAAAAAGAAGACTCTCATTCATGGAATATTCCTAATCAAAGATATGCCTATGATTTTGAAATAAGAGATGAAAATAATTCTCCCTTTCATGATGATTACTTTAAGATAGAAAATTATTATTCATATAAAAAAGATATAATCGCACCACTAGATGGAATAGTAATAGATATATGTGATGGCTATGATGATACTAAAATAGTAAATAAAAGAAAAATAGTCTGTGATGTAGATGAAGTAAGAGGAAATCACATTATTATAAAACATAAAAATAATGAATATAGTATGATTGCACACATCTTAAAGAACAGTTT
The DNA here is from genome assembly GCA_947623665.1 of uncultured Bacilli bacterium. GTDB lineage: Bacteria > Bacillota_I > Bacilli_A > RF39 > UBA660 > CANRDQ01. The sequence continues at coordinate 14,696 of CANQHJ010000009.1, read as the reverse complement.
CCAAGTAAAAATAGGAGACGAAGTAAAACAAGGACAAGTAATTGCTAAAGTAGGTAATAGTGGTAATACTAATGGACCACATATACATTTCCAAATCCAAAAAGGAGTAGAAAACACCTCACTTGGTATTCCTATTACTTTCCATAAAATAATTATAAAAAGAAACAAAAGAAGAATATTTAGGAAATATCTAAAACATGATGACTTTGTTCAGAATAAAAATTAATAAAAAGATAATAATATATTTATAAATATGAAAAATTATGTGAATTTAACTACTATTGTTGAATTCTTTTTTTTGATACTGTTATAATGGAAAAGGTGATTTCATGAAAAGAATATTTTATTTTGATAATATAAAATGTATTCTAATCCTATTTGTAGTATTAAATCATACAATTAGTATTTGTTCTGACTACTATGGATATGATTATAGTTGGTTTAAAATAATTACCTTTTTCATGATACCACTTTTTATCTTCACAACAGGACTCTTTGCTAGAAAAAGTAGAAGAACTCCCTTTGAAAGATTTTTAAAAATATTATCTATTTATATAATTGCCCAAGTTTTAATAACACTATATTATGAATATATAATTAATATTGTAGAAGATGGTGAAACTATATTTATACCTAGATTTACCCTCTGGTATTTATTAACATGTTCATATCTTTATTTATCAGAATATTTATTTAGAAAATATAATTTTAAAACAGTATTTATAATAAGTCTAATTTTAGGACTCTCATCAGGCTTTATAGAATGTATAGATGATTACCTATCAATAAGTAGAACTATAACCTTTTTCCCATTTTTTGTTCTAGGATATTATGAAAAAGAAATAAATATAATTAAATATGTTAACAAATATAAAAAAATAATTTATATATTAGTATTAATTATGACTATTTGGTTTTTCTTTAATCAAGATTTCTTTAACTTTAAAGATACATATTTAAAATATAGTTATTTTGATTATAATAATCCTCAAGAATGTTTCTTTAAAAGATTTTTAATGTATATATTCTTCTTTGTCTATAGTGCTTTTGTATTAATAGTAACTCCAAGAAAAAAGATGTTTATATCAAAAGTAGGAAAATATACTTTAATAATATATTTAATCCATGGAGTTATTCTAAAGACAATGTATAAATATAAATTGTTTATAAATGGTTACATAATAGGTACTATAATAACTTATATATTTGTTATATTTATAAGTATTTCTATAAGTTATATAGTATCTAGAATAAAAAAATATGTTAAAATAAAAGAGGAGGGAAAATATGAAGGAAGTATATGATTTTTTAAAAACATCTAAAACTTATTTTTTATCAACTATAGATAATAATAAACCAAGAGTAAGACCTTTTGGTACAGTAAATTTATATGAAGATAAACTATATATCCAAACAGGAAAAATAAAAAATGTATCAAAACAGATAGAAAAAAATAATAATGTGGAGATATGTGCTTTATCAAATGATGGTAGTAAATGGATTAGAATTAGTGGAACTCTTAAAAGAGATGAAAGAGTAGAAGCAAAAAAAGATATGTTAGATAATTATCCTGAATTAAGAAGTATGTATGATGAAAATGATGATAATACAGAAGTATTATATTTTGATTCAATAGAGGCAACTATTTACTCATTCACAGAAGAGCCTAAAAAAATAATTTAAGTAGGTACAAATATGATAAAAAAACCAAAGATAAAAGAAACTTTAGAAAAAGAGTTTGAAGATATAGTAGATGAAGAAGAGTTTTATAAATATAAAATAACAAAAAATCCAAATAAACTTATTAAAATAGAAGATAAAACTATAGATAGTTGTATTTTCGAAAAAATAGATTTTACAAGTATTGATTTAATAAATGTAGACTTAATAGATGTCATATTTAATGGTTGTGATTTATCTAATAAATGTTTTGATAATAAATTATTAGATAGAGTAGAATTTATTGATTGTAAAATGTTAGGTACTACTTTTATTGACTCTAGTATAAAAGATGTAAAAATAGAAAATTCTAACTTAAAATATTTAAACTTTTCATCTACAAGAATAAAGAATATGCAAATAGAAAATACTAGTCTAATAGATTCTACATTTCTAGACTCTTCTATTAAAAATTTATTTTTAGAAAGAGTAGATTTATCTAAAACAGAATTTTTAAGGACTAATTTAAAAGATGTAGATTTTTCTACCTCAGATATATCTAGAACTATCTTTGATGACATGTCTCTAAAAGGAATAATAATAGATAGTATTCAAAGCCCTTATTTAGTAGGAATGTTAGGAGTAAAAATAAAGGAGGATTAAAATGGCTACAATAGATGACTTTACAAAATTAGATATTAGAACAGGAACAATTATAAAAGCAGAGAAATTTAAAGAGGCAAAAATACCTGCCTATAAATTAGAAATAGATTTTGGAAGTGAAATTGGAATAAAAAAATCATCTGCTAGAATAACAGAACTTTATAATATAGAAGATTTAATAGGAAAACAAATCCTAGGAGTAGTAAACTTTCCACCAAGACAAATCGCAAACTTTTTTTCTGAAGTTTTAGTATTAGGTACTTATAGTAAACAAGGAGTAGTTTTAATAAAACCAGATGAAAAAGTAGACAATGGAGACAAACTAGGTTAAAATAAAAATGAAAGGGATGATAAAAATGGAAAAAGCAAAAGTATATTTTACAAAAGATTTAACTAAAGAAGGAGTAGTAAAAATTTATAAGGCATTAGGTATTGATTTACCTAGTAAAGTTTGTGTTAAAGTTCATTCTGGAGAGGAAGGTAATCAAAACTATTTAAGACCAGAATTTATGAAGCCAATGATTGATTATGTCAGTGGTACTGTTGTTGAATGTAATACTGCATATGATGGTGCTAGAGACACTACTGAAAAACATGATAAATTAATGGAAGAACATGGTTGGAGTAAAATATTTAATGTTGATATAATGGATAGAGATGAAGATATAGTACTTGATATACCAAATGGTAAAGTTATAAAAAAAGATTATGTTGGAAAAAATATTGAAAACTATGATTCTATGCTAGTTCTATCACACTTTAAAGGACATCCAATGGGAGGATTCGGTGGAGCACTAAAACAACTATCTATCGGAGTAGCATCTAGTCATGGTAAAAGATATATCCATTGTTGTGGTAATGATGGCTCTTATGAAGATATGTTCAATCAAGATCAAGATTCTTTCTTAGAAGCAATGGCAGATGCTGCAAGTGCAGTTCATAAATATTTTAAAGGAAATATTGCCTATATTAATGTAATGGCAAATATGTCAGTTGATTGTGATTGCTGTAATGTTGCAGAAGACCCTTGTATGAAAGATATTGGTATTTTAGCAAGTCTAGATCCTATTGCTATAGATAAAGCATGCCTTGATTTAGTAGAAAAATCAAACGATGAAGGACGTGATCATCTACTTGAAAGAATTAATTCAAGACATGGAAAACATATAATTGAAGCTGCAAAAGAATTAGATTTTGGAACAGAAGAATACGAATTGATAGAAATTTAAGTTGAGATTAATATTTTTAAATGATATAATATACCTATCAGTGATGACTGGGAAGAGTAGTTTTATAATTTATTCAAGAGAGTTATCGTAAGGTGAAAGATAATATAAATTACAAAACAAAAGACACCCACGAGCTACTTGTTTGAAATAATAGTAGAATAAGTCGGATGAACCGTTATCTCATATAAGTGATTATATTTAATATAATAAATTGGGTGGTACCGCGGATTATAAACAGTTATTCGTCCCTAGTGGAAGATAACTGTTTTTTTTAGGAGGAAATTATGAAAAAAATACATTTCAAAGATTTAAAAAAGTATTATGGAGAAGATATTACAATAGAAGGATTTGTTGATAAAATACGTAATTTACAATATGTTCAATTTGTAATTGTTAGAGATGTTACTGGAGAAGTACAAGTAACTATTGAAAAAAATGATGAAAACAAAGAATTAAATGAAATTGTTTCAAATTTAACTGTTGAATCTACTGTTAAAATAAAAGGAAAACTTTTAGAAAATGAAAAAGTTAAACTTAATGGAATGGAGTTAATACCAACCGATATTATTGTTACTAGTAATAGTTTAGATGAACTACCAATTAATTATAAAGATATAAATTCATCATCAATTGATACAAGAATTAATTATAGATTTCTAGATCTTAGAAATAAACGTAATATTTTAATGTTTAAAGTACAAACTTGCTTAATTAATACAATGAGAAATTATGTTTTAGATAATAACTTTATTGAAATCCATACACCTAAAATTATTGGAACAGCAAGTGAAAGTGGCTCAGAAGTATTTAAACTTGATTATTTTGATAATGATGCATATCTTGCTCAAAGTCCACAATTTTATAAACAAATGGCTATGTGCAGTGGATTTGAAAGAGTATTTGAAGTAGCACCTACTTTTAGAGCAGAAAATTCTAACTCATATAGACATGCTACTGATTTTACATCATTTGATATCGAAATGAGTTATGTAGATAATTTAGATGATATTATGGATTTTGAAGAAAACTTATTAATAGCAGCACTCAGTGCAGTCAAAGAAAAATATGAAGAAGAAATTAAAGATTTATTTAAAGTAGATATTACAGTGCCAACCAAACCATTTCCTAGAATTAAATTAGAAGATTTATATAAAGAGTTAGAAAAAAAATATGGATTTAAAATGGATTTTAATGAAGTTGGAGATATGAATGCAGAAGCAGAAAAACTTGCATCTAAATATATTAAAGAAAAATATGGACATGAATTTGTATTTATAACAGATTTTAGTGCTAAGAAAAGAGCTTTCTATCATAAAAGAGAAAATAAAATACCAATAGGAGCAGATTTAATTTGGAAAGGTTGTGAAATTACAACACTTGCATTAAGAGAACATAGATATGAAATACTAAAAAAACAAGCTTTAGAAAAAGGACTTGATAAAGATGTTAAATTTTATTTAGAATTCTTTAAATATGGTTGTCCACCACATGGAGGTTTTGGACTTGGAGTAGATAGACTTACAATGTTACTTTTAGAAACAGGAAGTTTAAAAGAAACAATGTTTATATTTAGAGGACCTAATAGATTAGAACCATAAATTTATAAGGAGAAAAAATGATAGAGACACAAAGATTAATTTTAAGACTTTGGCAAGAAAAAGATATAAATGATTTAGTTGAAGGAATGAATAATAAAAATGTATCTAAATGGATGGCAGGTGCTCCTTGTCCATATACAAAAGAAGATGCTAAAGACTATATTTTAAAAGCACAAAAACCAGATGATAAAAATATAAAATTTGCCATTGTCTTAAAAAGTGAAAATAAAGTAATAGGTGGTACAGAACTTACAAATATTAATAAAAAAGATGGACTAGCTGGAGGAGGTATTTGGTTAAATGAAAAATACCATGGACTAGGACTTGGAACAGAAGCTTTTTGTGCTAGAATAAAATATGCTTTTGATGTATTAAATCTAAGAAGAATAGAAAATGGCTATTTTCCATCTAATATACAATCTAAAAAAATGCAGAATAAATTAGGATATAAAGAAGAAGGATTAAGAAGAAAAAGATTTTATTCCTTATCAAGAAAAGAATATATAGATGAATGTATTACAGGATTGTTAAAAGAAGAATTTATTGAACCAAAAAACTTTACTTTTAAAGTTATAAATAAAAAAGAGGTAAATATGAGTAGTACAAAGATAAAGAAATAATAAAAAATGCTAAATAATATGATAAAATATTTTGCGTAAGGAGTAAACAATGAAAAAAAGAGAACTTATTAATAAACTAGAAAAAGTTTTAATAAAGAACAATGAACAAAAATTATTAACAATTCTTATTCAAAATATTGTAAATAAAAATTATATTTTTTATGTGTTTTTAGGAAAGAAAGATTTAGAAGTAAAATATAGTGAATATTCTATTAAAGGAGAAGATATATTATTACAAAAGCCAAAAAAAATATTTTTTGGAAGAGATAAAGGTACATTATTAAATATGGTAATGGAAATAACTTGTTTTGATTTGAATTCTGGAATACCTTCTAATAAATATGAAGAACACGAATCCTTTTCAATTTCTATTGGTGACAAATTACATATTATAAGTTTTGGAAAAAAATGTGAAAATATTAAATATAAAAATATTTACCACTTTGTTAACTATCTTTTAAGTTATATAAAAATAGAGGAAAAATACTTGTTTGAAGTACCTAATGCAGAAGAAAATGATATAATTAATCAGGCTTTAAAACTTGATAATGAAATAATATTATTTATGAAAAAATTTGAATCTGGAAGAAAATTTAGTTTTGAGAAAAAGCTGAATGAAGAATGGAAAAAAACAGATTTTAATAAACGATGCAATGATATTTGTTCCAAAATGAATAATATAGAGCTAATAGAAACTATATATAAAACAGAATATGTTTATGATATTGGAAATTGTTTAGAAAAACTTAAACCAATAGAAATAGATTTTGATTATGTAAGGGAATTTCAAGAAGTTTTATTTGAAGCATTTATGAAATGCGTTAGATTCAAAAATTTAATATTATCTATTGGATTTTCAGATTGGTTTTTAGAAAAGATATTTGAAAAAACAAAAGTCAATGAAATTATTGATAAAATATTGAATATGATGTCAAATGAGCAAATAATGTATTTATTTAATATGGTTTCTGATTGGAATAATAAACTTGAATATATGAAATATTTTGAAAAAGAAACAAATATTGAACACAAAATTCAAGATTATAATTTTAGGGATATAGATAGAAAACTAGTTGTTGTTAAATCAATGGAAGATAATTTTAATAGTCTTGGAATAAAAGGACTTAAAAATCCTTTTATAGGTTATATCTATATTGATAATAGTTCTGGACTAAATTTAAGAGTTGTTGGAAATGAAGATAATGAAAAATTAGTAAAAAAACTTTGTACTGAACAATGTGTTTTAATAAGAAATGATATGTTTAAATATTATGATATACAACTTTATAATCGACATTTAGATACATATAAGCTGAATGAACAAATGGAAATTTATTATAATTCTAATGTTGTTGAAATGAGAAAGCATGAAGAATTAGATTCTTTAAGAAATTCATTATATCCTGATGATGTGAAAGTGATAATACCATTTAATGATAAACCAGAAATATTGTGGGGCAGACTTTTAGATTATGATGAAGATAATAAATTTTATATTGTTAGATTACTTAATAATTCATATATAGATGAAGAATTGAAAGTAGGTACACTTATAGCCTGTTCATTACAAGAATTAAAAAATGATTCTTCTATATTAGTTATTGAAGCAATAGTAACAAATAATTGATAACAAAATGATATAATTATATAAGAAATATAGTAGAAAAAATACAAAAAAGCAACAAATTGTCGACCAAAAAGTACATGTATAACCCCAAAATTGGTCGACAACTTGCTTTTTTTTTTAAAATTTTATATAATTATCATAGGTGATTATATGGAAGAAATATTATATAGAAGAGAAGATTATCTAAAAAAAATAAGAGGGTTTTATCATGATACAATGATAAAAGTTATTACTGGAATAAGAAGATGTGGAAAATCATATTTATTAAAAACGATAATTCAAGAATTAAAAGATAGTGGAATTTCTGAAAAAGATATTATATATATTGAATTAGATAGTAAAAAATATAAAAATATAAAAACTCCTGAAGATTTAGAAAAAGCCATTGATAATTTAGTCACAAATAATAATTTTAAATATTTATTTATTGATGAAGTACAAAATGTTAAAGGTTTTGAAAATATAATTAATGCTTATAGAGAAGAGGGAAATTATTCTATTTTCCTAACAGGATCAAATTCATATCTATTAAGTGGAGAACTTATTACTAAACTTACAGGAAGGTACATTGAAGTAGAAATGCTACCTCTAAATTTTTATGAATATGTTGATATGAAAAAGTGTATAGGAAAACAAATAGATTCAAATATATATCATGAATTTGAAGAATATATAAGAAATGGAGGATTTCCTGGTAGTGTAAAATATGATAATTATGAAGATAAATTATTATATACAAAAAATGTAATAAGCCAAATTTTTGAAAAAGATATAAAAAATTATAAGAAAATTCAAGATATAGCATTATTTGAAGTTATTGAAAAGTTCGTAGTTAATAACTTTGGATCTATTATATCAATAAGTAGTATATATAAATATTTAACAGAGGAAGAAAAAAAATCTATTGATAGAAGAACTATCAAAAAATATATAGAAATTTTAGAAAATGCAAAAATTATATATCCATGTGATTTATTTGATATGAAATCAAAAAAAGTATTAGAAGGAGAAAAAAAATATTATCTATCAGATTTAAGTATTTACTTTGCTTTAAATACAGATAATAGAATTAATTATGGTCCAGTTTTAGAAAATGTCTTATTTTCATATTTAAAAAGTATGAATTATAATTTAAGTGTAGGTAAAATTGGTAATTTAGAATGTGATTTTATTGCAAGAAGAGGAATAGATGAATATTTTTATATTCAAGTAACCAAAAACATAGATGATAAAAAAACAGAAGAAAGAGAATATAAACCATTTTATAATATTAAAGAAATGTATCCAAGATATTTATTTGTTGCAGATTTAATTTTACAAAAAAATATAGATGGTATAAATAATGTAAATATTATTGATTTTATTTATAATAAAGAAGATTTGAAATGATTAAAGAAGAAAAAGAAAGTTATAAATAAAAATAGAAAATACTTTGTTTACTTTTGTAAACTTAGTATTTTTTTTAATGCTATTTTGTTATAATAAATTTATAAGGAATGATAAAGATGTATAAAAGAAATAAAACAAAAAAAGTAATGGTAGGTAATGTCCAAATAGGAGGACAAAATAAAGTAGTTATACAGTCAATGTGTAATACTAAAACAAAAGATATAAAAAGTACTGTAAAACAGATATTAGAACTAGAAAATGTTGGTTGTGAAATAATCAGAGTAGCATGTCCAACTATAGAAGATGCTAAAGCTATAAAAGAGATTAAAAAACAAATTCATATCCCGATAGTTGCAGATATTCACTTTGATTATAAAATAGCCTTAGAAGCCATAAAGTCTGGTGTTGATAAAATTAGAATTAATCCAGGAAATATAGGAAGTAAAGATAAAATAAAAAAAGTAGTAGATAGCTGTAAAGAAAAAAATATTCCCATAAGAATCGGAATAAATGCAGGATCTTTAGAAAAAGATTTACTAAAAAAATACCATCATCCATGTAGTGATGCTATGATAGAAAGTGCTAAAAGACATATAAAAATATTAGAAGACTTAAACTTTTATGATATAGTTTTATCCCTTAAAGCCTCCACCCTAGATATGTGTATAGAATCATTCGAAAAAGCATCCAAAATATTTAAATATCCTTTACATTTAGGAATAACAGAAGCAGGAACATCATTCAGTGGAACTATAAAATCAAGTATAGGACTTGGTATATTATTAAAAGAAGGATTAGGAGATACCATAAGAGTATCACTATCAGATAATCCAAAAGAAGAAATAAAAGTATGTAAAGAAATACTAAAAAACTGTAATCTTTATAATAGTCCTAAACTAATATCTTGTCCAACATGTGGTAGAACAGAGTATGACTTAATACCAATTGCTAAAGAAATAGAAGAATTTTTACAAAACATAAACAAAGACATAACAGTTGCTATAATGGGATGTGCTGTAAATGGACCAGGAGAAGCAAGAGAAGCAGATATAGGAATAGCAGGAGGAATAAAAGAAGGACTACTATTTAAAAAAGGAAAAATAATAAAAAAAGTAAAACAAGAAGAAATGTTAGATACATTAAAAGAAGAAATACTAAAAATGACAGAATAATAACATAAATCTATTGACAATTAATATTAAAAATTGTAAAATGATAATTCCAAATGAAAAATATTGTGTGGTTTTATATCAGTGGGGAGGGAGTATAATGGAAGATATAGATTTAAGAAAATTTTTACAATTAGTAGATGAAAACTATAATGTTAACGATTTAGCACAAATAATTACAGCATACTCAATGGCTGAAGATTTACATAAAGGACAATATAGACAAAGTGGAGAACCATATATTGTTCATCCTCTAAACGTAGCTTATTCACTTGCTGAAATGCATGCTGACTGTGATACAGTATGTGCAGGACTTTTACATGATACATTAGAAGATACAGATATAACCAAAGAAGAAATAGAAAGAGAATTTAATAAAGATGTTGCTGATTTAGTAGATGGTGTTACTAAAATTAGTGGTATGAACTTTTCATCAAAAGAACAACAAAATATTGCTAATACAAGTAAAATACTTAATAGCATAACAGAAGATATAAGAATTATTATAATAAAACTAGCAGATAGATTACATAATATGAGAACACTACAATATAAAAGTGTTTTTAAACAAAAAGAAAATGCCCTAGAAACATTAGAACTATTTGCACCTCTAGCAAACTACATAGGAGCATATAGAATACAAAACGAATTAGAAGACTTATCACTTAGTTATCTAAGACCAGATGATTATAAAATATTAAAAGAATTTAGAGATGAAATTAAACAAGAAAATAAAGAATATCTAGAAAAAATGAGAGATTCTATAAGTGAGACACTTAAATATCATCATATAGATACTGAAATAAAAATAAGAGCAAAAAATGTCTATAGTATTTATAGAAGACTTCAAAAAAATATTCAAGAAGGTATTAGTGAAGAAAGCCTAGATAATCAATTTAAAAATATTCATGACTTATTAGTATTAAGAGTAATGGTAGAAGATGTACAAGATTGTTATCAAGCTTTATTCCTTATACATTCTAAATATCGTCCACTTGATTCTAAATTCAAAGATTATATATGTAATCCAAAATCAAATTATTATAGATCATTACATACAACAGTTTTTGGAGAAAACGAAAGACTTGTTCAAACTCAAATAAGAACCTTTGATATGGATAAGATTGCATCATTTGGTCTAACAGCTTACTGGGATATTTATAGAGGTAATGCTAGAATAAGTATGCAAAACCAAATAAGAGAAAAAAGTATAGTTTATAGAAGCCTACAAGAAATAAGTAGTATATTCGGAGAAAGCCAAGAATTTATCGATACAGTAAAAAAAGAAGTATTCCCAAATCAATCTGTTAGTATTTATACACCAACAGGAAAAATATTAAAATTACCAGAAGGTTCTACTCCAATAGATTATGCTTATAGTATAAAAGATGAATTAGGAGATAAATATGAACAAGCAGTAGTAAATAATAAAGAAGTACCTATTGATTATCAACTAAAAGAAAATGATAGAGTAAAAATTATTACATCAGAAGATTCAAAAGGTCCAAGTGAAGATTGGGTAGAAAGTGCTAATACTACTGTTGCCAAAAAGAAAATATTAGAAAACTTAACTTTAAAAAATAAAAAACTTTTACCAAATAATTAAAAAGCATAGATAAAATATGCTTTTTTTGTTATGATAAATTTAGGAGGAGAAGTATGAAAATAGAATTACTACCAAATAAATATTTAAAAGAAGATAATACCTTTGATTTAGAAAGTGCACTAAATTTATGTGGAAAAATTGCAGGTATTTGTTATGCTCAACATGGATTTGAAGTATTAAAAGATGAAGATGAAAAAAAGACAAATGGAAGAATAGAAAGAACAATTAATAATGGTCATCATAGTGTATATGATCATATAATGATAAACTTAAATATAAAAGAATTACCAAAAATACTTGCCATGGTAATAAATAATGAACATCAATATACAACAAGTGAAAAAAGTGCTAGATATACTAAAGTTGAAATATCAGATGAAGTAGAACTTTATAATAAATGGGTAGATATTTATAAAGAAAAAATAAAAACAAGATATGGACAAGGTTTTGATGATAGAAAATGTGAAAAACTAGCTCAAGAAAATGCAAGATACTTAGTAAGTGTATTTATGCCGACAGAAATGATTTACTCAACTACAATAAGACAAATAAACTATATAGTATCATGGATGAATAAATATATAGATAATATTGATAAAAACAATAGTTTTCAAACTCAATTAGCAGAAAGTATGAAAGAATTTATAAAAGAGTTAGAAAAACTAAATGTACTTGATGAAAGATTACAAAAAAATGAAAAACAAAGGAGTATATCACTTTTTGGAGAAAATACAGAAAAAAGAACAACACACTTTTCAGATGTATATTCAGTAAACTATGAAGCATCATTTGCATACTTTGCTCAAGCACAAAGACATAGAACACTAGACTATGAAATAAAAATAATGGAAAATAAAAAATATTTTATTCCTCCAATAATAGAAGAAGAAAAAGAATTAGTAAAATTATGGTTAGAAGATATGAAAAAAGTGAAATATCCTCAAGGAGAACTTGTTCTAATAAATGAAAGAGGAACTTATGAAAACTTCACACTTAAATGTCAAGAAAGACTTTGTACTGCTGCACAATTAGAAATTTGTAATAAAACAAAAGAAATTCTAACTATGTATGAGACAAGTTTAAAAGAACAAAATCATTATTTAGCTGAAGATATAAAAAAATATACAAAAGGAGCAAGATGTTCATTTCCAGGATATAACTGTACTGAAAAATGTTTATTTAAAGAAGGAATCAATTTAACAAGAAAGATTTAACTTTCTTGTTTTTTTATCCATACAAAAATTAAATTACAACGTATATTATAGTAGGAGTGAAGTATATGAGTTGGATAAAAGAAAAGAAATTTATCTCCAAAGCTATAATGACTTTTTTAGAATCTTTCTTTAGTGTAATAATTGCCATGTTACCAACAATAGATTTTAAAGAAACTAGTACAATGTTAAAAGCAACTCTATTAGGAATTTTAGGATCAGCTATATCTGCAGGAATTACTGCAGTTATGACAAAGAAAGAGGAGAGTGTCTAATGTTAAAAGGAGAAAAAAGTATAAGAGGTGGTATAGAAGATTTATTATGCCCATTTACAGATATGTATATTACTCAAGGAACAGAAGGATCATCACATAAAGGAACAAAAGCAATAGATGTAAGAGGAAGAGAAAGAGGAGTAAGATATCCATATTATGCTCCATGTACAGTAAAATGTATTAAAACATATCCAAGTAATGGTCAAGTAATGTGGCAATCAGTAAATAAAGTAAGATTTGCAGATGGTTCTATAGACTATGTTACATTTATGACAGCTCATGATAATACAATGGATTCATATAAAGGACAAATAGTAGAACAAGGATCTCAACTAGGAAATATGGGGAATAAAGGATATGCAACAGGTGTACATTGTCATATAGAAGTATCCAAAGGAAACGATACAACATGGAAAATTAATTCCTATGGAACATATTGCTTTAATAATCAAATAGATTTTGATAATGCATTCTTTATGAATAATACAACTATATTAAATGGAAAAGGAAATTGGAAATATACATATGATATTATTGTAGAAGATAAAAAAGATAGTAAGAATTATGCCAATCTAAGTCCAAATGTATCAAGTTGGAGAGTATACGATTTACATGTTAAACCAATAAAAAGAAACGCTAAAGGAAAACTAAATCCAAAAAAATTTGGAGGACTAACATATTATATTTATTCATACATGGATGAAGGAACAACCGCAGAAATACAAACCGCAAACTTTGGAAGAGTAAAGATATATATTGTAAATGAAAACTGTAAAATAACGATAAATAATCCTCTATACCAATATGGAGATTATTAAAAATAGCAATACTTAAAATGTATTGCTATTTTGGTATAAACTTCCATCATGAAAATACTATATATCATAGTACAATGAAGTTATACTTAACATATAAGTTATATAACATATAATACAAGATAAGGCATTTTGGATATTTATCTTGTATATAAATTAATTTTAGGAGGAAGTTTCTTTGCTTTTAAAGCAGTTTTTTCATTGAAAAGATTCTCGTATTTTATTTTGAATGTCTTAACAATAAGATCTATAGTGTTACAAGTTAGATTTATACGACCACATTCTATACGACTAACATAAGAAAGTTTAAGACCTGTTTTAACTGCAAACTGTTCTTGTGAAATATTATTTTGATACCTATACCATTTAGTATTGAGACCTATTATTTCTTGAGCATTCATAAAATCACCTTCTTTATATAATTTTTTTGTAAAAATACTTTACATATAAATTATATAATTTTGAAATGATACTTAGATATACCTTTAAATGTTATATAACTTAAAAGTTAAGGTAACTTTATACTGTATATTAATTGACTTTTTTATGCAGAATATAAGAAAGAGGAGAGTATTATGAAAAAAAGTAAAAGTAAAAGAGTAGAAGTGTTAATAGGATTATTACTATTATTAATAACCATAGTAGGAGTAACATATGCAGCATTCCAATATACAAAGAAAGGAACAAAAGAAAATGAAATAACTACAGGTGCAGTATCATTTGTATATAATGAAACATCAAATGGAGTAACATTAACAGATGCATATCCCCTAAAAGATGAAGAAGGAAAAACTCTGTCAAATGATACTTCTCAAAAGTATTTTGATTTTGATGT
>CANQHJ010000008.1 GCA_947623665.1 uncultured Bacilli bacterium | reverse complement strand
CTCAAAAGAGTAATAATATTATACTAATAAATAAATGACTTGCAACTTCATCTATTTACTAATCAGTATTATACGTGCTATAATATAGGACGTATTATTTTAATGGAGGTATAATATGAAAAATAATGAAATAAAAGATGAATTAATTATAGGAGCAGCTTCTAAAGTTCATGAAGAGTGGTGTAATGGAGAATTAGAAGGATACTATAATAGAGCAGTTGCTGCAGTAAAAGAAGGTAAAAATGAAGGAGAAGCTTTGTTATATGCTTGTATAAAGGGAGACGAAGTTAGAAATGAAGTATCTGTTAAGGATGGTAAGTTTCCTGAGAGTTGTTTAGATAGTTTTGATAATTTTATGAAAGCAGTTAAGTCAGGGGATATTACTGTAAAAAGATTTGCAAAAAGAGATTTAACGGATGAGGAAATTGTAAGAGATTTACCTACTGGAAATTACGATTTAGAAAAGGGAGAAAATATTTTAAGATCTTTTCTTGAATTATCTGGTGATTCTAAGAAAGAAAATTTAGATGCTGCAATTGGTGCTTATAATGTTTTTGAAGATTATTCAAAAGCAGGTGTTAGTGTTTCTTCTATGGAAAATGATCCAAAAATAAAAGAGCAAATAGGTGTTGCTATTCATGCTGATTGGTTAAAAAGAAATCCAGAACATCCTAATGATAGTTTAAAAGTTCCTTATAATGAATTAGATGAATGGACACAAGCTCAAGATTTAAGTGTTTTCTCTGCATTATTACAAACAGTAAAAGAAAATGGAATTAGTATTGATAAGGTTGCTGGTTATACTGTAAGGGATGCAAAAGAAGAAGAAGCTAAAGCTCTAGATGCAATAAAAAATAGAAAAACAGTTAAATAATATTGATATAAATCTCTTATTCTTGTTTAAGAATTAAGAGATTTTTTCTGTTTTACTTTTAATTTTTCTTATTTTTTAGTATAATATTTTTAGTTCAAAGGAAGTGGTTTTATGGATTTTGAATTTAATAGTCAAGAAGAGTTATTTAAAAGAGTAAAACCAGCTTTGGAAGCAAAGAAAGTAGAATTAAATAGATTGGGTGTAAGAAATGTTAAAATAGAAGATATTTGGAATTATTTAATTAATGTTAAATGGTCATCTGGTCGTGATTTAATGTTATCTGATGTAGTTAGTGATATATTACATGTTGATAATAAAAGATTTAATTCTTATTTAATAGTTAGAAAAACAAGAAGAGGAAGAAGTGATAAAAATGAAAGAAGAAAAAAGCAAGAAAAAGACAAAAAATAATGGAAATAAAAAGGGTGTTATTAGTACTACTTTAATGGTTTTGGCTTTATGTATTGGAGTTTGTTTATGTCTTATTCCTATATTTAAAGATTTAAAGTTTGGACTTGATTTAAAGGGTGGTTTTGAAGTTTTATATAAAGTTGAGAGTGTTGATGGTTCTCCTATGACAAGTGAGAAAGTTACTGCAACTTATAAAACTTTGAGTAAAAGAATTGATAGTTTGGGTGTTAATGAACCTGAGATAATTATTGAAGGGGATAAGATACGTGTTAAACTTGCTGGTGTTAAGGATGCTGATAGTGCAAGAAAACAACTTTCTACAGTGGCTACACTTTCTTTTAGAGATACAAAAGATAATCTTTTAATGGAATCTAATGTATTAAAAGCTGGTGGTGCTAAAGTTGGTCAAGATGCAAATGGTAATCCTGCTGTTGCACTTTCTGTAAAAGATAAAGATAAATTTTTTGCTGCTACTAATAAGCTTTCTAAACAAGATGATAAATTAATGGTTATTTGGCTTGATTATGATGAAAAAGAAAATAGTTATGCTGCTGAGGGTAGTTCTTGTGGAACTAGTGAATCTAATTGTTTATCAGCTGCTGCTGTTTCACAAGGATTTGCTAGTGATGTTATAATTCAAGGTGATTTTACGAAAGAAGAAGTAGAAAATTTAGTTGATTTAATTAATTCTGGTTCACTTCCTTCTAAACTTACAGAAGTTTCATCTAAAACAGTAGGGGCATCTTTTGGAGATCAGACTTTAGAGAAAACATTTACTGCTGGTGTAGTAGGAATTGTTCTTATATTTCTTTTATTAATTATTATTTATCATTTTTCTGGAGTTATATCAGCATTTTCACTTGTATTTTATACATTCTTAGTATTCTTTACAAGTTGGGTTATTGGAAGTGTTTTGACTCTTCCAGGTATTGCGGCACTTGTTTTAGGTATTGGAATGGCAGTGGATGCTAATGTATTACTTTTCTCTAGAATTCAAGATGAACTTTATCATGGTAGAGATTTACAATTAGCATTTAAAAACGGAAGCAAGTCAAGTTTTAGAACTATACTTGATTCAAATCTTACAACATTACTTGTTGCAATAATTATGTTTATATTTGGTGAGAGTAGTGTTAAAGGGTTTGCTACTATGTTAATTATTACTGTTATTGTAACAATGTTTACAATGGTTTTACTTACTAGAGTTATTATGAGACTTTTTGTTAAGAATGGTTACTTTAATGATAAATTAAAATTATTTATAAATGTAGATCCTAAGAAAGTTCCTAATGTAAGTAAGGGAGAAAAAGTAGTAGATAGAAAAATAGATAAGATAGATTTTGTTAAATTTGGTCCTAAGTTTACTATGTTTTCAATTGTTATAATTGTTATAGGTGGAATATTCTTTGCTGTTAAGGGATTTAATTTAGGAATTGATTATCAAGCTGGTAGTGATATTACAGTTGTTACTAAAGATAAAGTTTCTAATAATAAATTAAAAAATGATTTAAAAGAATTAAAGTTAAATGTTCGTGATATTGAAAGAAATGATGATGAAGTTACAATGAATGTTAAAGATGTTCTTGATGCTAAAGACATTAAAGATGTAACTAAACATTTTGAGGATAAGTATGAGGCTAAAGTTGATATTAGTGTTATAAGTAATATAGTTAAAGAGGAACTTACTAAGAATGCTATACTTTCAGTACTTATTTCTATGATTGGTATAATTATTTATATTTCAATTCGTTTTAAATTTAGTTACGCAATAGCATCAGTTAGTGCTCTTGTACATGATGTTTTAGTGATATTTGCTTTGTTTAGTATATTTAGACTTGAAATATCTGTTATGTTTATTGCAGCTATTTTAGCAATCATTGGATATTCTATAAATAATACTATTGTTACTTTTGATAGAATTCGAGAAAACTTAAGTAAGATAGATGATAAAAAACTTACACGAGAAAAATTATATGAGGCTGCTAATAAGAGTATTGCAGATACATTCTTACGTTCAATTTATACATCACTTACAACTTTACTTCCTGTTCTTGCTTTAATAATATTTGCATCTAGTGGAATACTTACATTTAATTTAGCAATGTTATTTGGACTTATTGCAGGAACTTATTCATCACTTTTTATTGCAAGTTATATTTTCTTATTATTAGAAAGAAAGAATGTAGGTAAAAAGCGTAAACCTAAAAAGATTTATACTGATGATATTGAAGAGAAAAAAATAAAAGGAGTTAATTGTTAGAAAAGAGAGGGTGTAAGATATATGACTAAAACAAGAGACCGTATTACATCAAAAGAAGTTATGGAAGCAATAAAAAAGTATATTACAGATGAAGATGACTTTTTAAAAATTAAAAATGCTTATTTATATGCTAAAGAAAAACATACTGGTCAAGTTCGTAAAACGGGTGAAGATTATATATCTCACCCTCTTAATGTTGTTAAGATACTAACTGGAGTTTTTGCTGATGTTGAGACTTTACAAGCGGCTTTTTTGCATGATGTTTTAGAACAAGATTGTAATTGTAGTGCTGAAGAGTTGGAACGTGAATTTGGACGTGAGGTTACATCTTTAGTTTTGGGTGTAACTAAACTTTCTAATATTCATTTTTCAACTGAGAATGAATATTTAATAGATTATTATAAAAAAATAATTGTAGGTATGAGTGAGGATGTTAGAGTAATTATTATAAAACTTGCGGATAGTCTTCATAATATGAAAACTTTATGGGCTCTTTCTAAAGAACGTCAAAAAGTAAAAGCACGTGAGGCTCTTGAGATTTTAGCTCCTATTGCAGATCATTTAGGAATTCATAAAATTAAAAGTGAGTTAGAAGATTTATCTTTACGTTATTTAAAAGGAGAAGTATTTTATGATATTGCAGAAAAACTTAATAAGTCGAAGTTAGAGAGGAATGCTACTGTTAATGAGATGCTTCAAGAGGTTTCTAATCTTTTAAATAAACATGAGATTAATCATGAGATTAAGGGACGTGCTAAGAGTATTTATAGTATTTATAATAAACTTAATAGGGGTAAAAAGTTTAGTGATATTTATGATTTACTTGCTCTTAGAATTATAGTTAATACAGAACAAGAATGTTATCTTGCTTTAGGTATTATTCATTCTAAATTTAGACCTCTTCCTAAGCGTTTTAAGGATTATATTGCAATGCCTAAACCTAATATGTATCAATCTTTACATACTACTGTTTTTGGTATAGATGGATATTTATTTGAGATTCAGATTAGAACTCATGAGATGGATGAGGTTGCAGAAAATGGTATTGCAAGCCATTGGGCATATAAGGAACAAAAAGATGCTAAAGAAGCAATGAAGTCTACTACTGAACAGAAGTTACAATTCTTTAAGGCTATTATGGAACTTTCTAATGAGAAGTTAAGTAATGAAGAGTTTGTTAATAGTGTTAAAGAAGAAGTTTTAAATAATAATATTTATGTATTTACTCCAAAGGGAGATGTTATTGAACTTCCTCGTGGGGCAACTCCTATTGATTTTGCTTATAAAGTTCATACTAAAGTAGGAGAGACTACAGTAGGTGCAATTGTTAATAATTGTATAGTACCTCTTAATTATGAACTTCAAAATAATGATATAGTTAAAATAAATACTAATAAGAATTCTACACCTTCTAAAGAATGGATTAATTTTGTTAAAACAGCTGGTGCAAGAAATAGAATTAAAAGCTTTTTTACAAAAAATGAAAGAGAAGTATATATAGAAAGAGGTAAGTATCTTGTTGAAAAGGCTCTTCGTAAAAAGAAGATACCTTTTAATGAGATGTTTAGTACAGAAAATACTAAGATTATATTTGATGAGTTAAAGATACAAAAACTTGATGATTTATATCTTAATATAGGTAATGGAAAAACATCTGTTAATTCTGTTATTCATATAATTTATAAACCTGAAGAGAAAAATATAAAGAAAAAACCATCTTTAAAAATAGATAATAATGCAGATGTTATAGTATCTGGTATAGATAATGTTAAAGTATCACTTGCAAATTGTTGTAATCCTATTTTAGGAGATGATATTATAGGATATATTACTAAAGGAAATGGAATAACTGTTCATAGAAGTAATTGTCATAATTTAGCAGCACTTGATGATAGGACTGTTAATGTTAGTTGGAATGAAAATACTAATAAAAAATATGTTTCTAATTTGGTTATATATTCTAATAGTCGTGATAATAATATGGTAGATTTGGTTCAAAAAATTAGTAAGCAAGATATTAATATAGAAAGAATTAATATGGTTTTTCAACAAGAAGTTGCAGTATACGAAATAACTGTTTATGTTAGTGGATTAAAACAGTTAAATAATTTGTTACTTCAACTTGATAAAATCTCATATATTGATAAAGTAGAGAGGTTAATAAGATGAGAGTTTTAATACAAAGAAGTAGTGAAGCTTCTGTTTTGATAGATGGTAAAGAAGAAAAAGGTATTTCTTCTGGACTTGTAGTATTTGTTGGTTTTACTGATGGAGATGATATTAGTAAAATAGTTTATTTAGCAAAAAAGATAGTTAATCTTAGAATATTTCCTGATGATAATGATGTTATGAATAAATCACTACTTGATTTTGGAGGAAGTATTTTATCTATTTCACAATTTACTTTATATGCAGATTGTAAGAAAGGTAATCGTCCTAGTTATATGAAGGCATTGGGTGGAGATGAGGCATCTTTATTATATGATGAGTTTAATAAGGAACTTTCTAAGTACTGTGATGTTGTAACAGGAAAGTTTGGATCTGATATGAATGTTAGTATTTGCAATATTGGACCAACAACAATTATATTAGAGAGGTGAGATGAATGCTTAAAAGTAAGCTTAATTATAAACTTATAAATTTAACTGTTTTGATGTTATTTTTATATATTGGTCTTTCTAATGTTGGATTATGGATAGGTGTGTTAGATAAAGTTATTACAGTACTTATGCCATTTTTAGTAGCATTTGTTCTTGCTTATGCTTTATCTCCTGTTGTTAGATGGCTGGAAGAAAAAAATATTAAGCATGGTTTAGCCGTTACTATTGTTGTAGTTGCCATTTTATTGTTCTTAATTTCGTTGGTAGCTGTAACTTTGCCACTTGTTTATGATCAGCTTTCATCTTTGTATGAAATAATATTAGAACTTACTAATGATATGCAAGGTAGTATTACTATTGGTAAGTTTACGTTTGAAGTTGATAAGTATATAGAAGTTTATTTAGAAAAACTAGGGGATTTTGTATCTGATGGTGCAATTGATTTTGTTTTTTCTTCTGTTAGTGTTA
Organism: uncultured Bacilli bacterium; assembly: GCA_947623665.1. Taxonomy (GTDB): domain Bacteria; phylum Bacillota_I; class Bacilli_A; order RF39; family UBA660; genus CANRDQ01. The sequence goes on along the minus strand of CANQHJ010000008.1, from coordinate 27,954 downwards.
TTGGTACTATTATAGTAGGCTTTATTGCATGGATATACTTTCTTTTAGATATGCAAAAAATTAGAAAATTATTAAGAGATACTCTTAAAAGTACAAAAGAGAAAACTTATAATTATTTGAAATGTTTGGATGTAGAGATTGGTAATTATTTAAGAGGACTAGTTATATTTATGGTTATTCAACTTTTTGAATATTCACTTGTGTTTTTCTTAGTTGGACATCCTAACTGGTTACTTCTTGGAATACTTGCATCCGTTACAACAGTTATTCCTTATTTTGGTGGACTCGTTACTAATATAATTGCAGTTATTACAGGCTCTGTTGTATCTACTCAAGTATTTATTGGAACAATAATTATATGTTTAATTTTCCCACAATTAGATGGATATTTTATATCACCTAAAATTTATGGTAAAACTAATAATGTTAATCCTTTAATTACAATTATGGCTGTATCTATTGGGGGAAGTCTTGCTGGAGTTCTAGGAATAATTGCGGCACTTCCAGTTTATTTGCTTATTAGAAGTACTTATCATTTCTTTAAAAGTGATATTAAAGAAGTATCTAAAAAATTGAAAGAAGAATAGAGGTGTAAATTATGATAAAAAAACCTAAGGGCTGTGAAGATATAATTTTTTCTGATGCTAAAAAAATAAAATATATTGAAAATATTATTGATGAAGTAATGGAGAAATACAATTATAATTATATTGATACTCCAATATTTGAATCTACTGAATTATATCATAGAAGTGTTGGAGAAGTCTCAGATATAGTTACTAAAGAAACATATGACTTTACTGACCGTGGAGGAAGAGAAATGACTTTAAGACCTGAAGGAACTGCAGGTGTTGTAAGAAGTTATATTGAAAATAAAATGTATGGTATGGCAGATCAACCTATTAAACTTTATTATAATGGTCCTATGTTTAGATATGAAAGACCTCAAGCAGGAAGAGATAGACAATTTTCTCAATTTGGTGTTGAAGTTTTAGGTAGTGATGATGCGCTTGTTGATGCAGAGGTTATTTCTCTTGCTTATAATATTTATAAAATGTTAGGCCTTTCTAATGTTGTTGTAAATATTAATTCTTTGGGGGATACTGAATCAAGGGATAATTATAGAAAGTTGATAGTAGATTATTTTACTCCTCATATAGATAGTTTATGTGATGATTGTAAGAGAAGACTTGATAGTAATCCTCTTAGAATACTTGATTGTAAGGTTGATAAAGATAGCAAAATAATGAAGAACGCTCCAAAAATTTTGGATAGTTTGAATAAGAAATCTCGTAAACATTTTGATAAGGTATGTGAATATTTGGATGTATTACAAGTTCCTTATTCTATTAATTCAAGTATTGTTCGTGGACTTGATTATTATGATCATACTGTGTTTGAATTTGTAGATAATTCTATGGAAGGTAATGCTAATGTACTTGGTGGTGGAGGAAGATATAATAATCTCGTTAATGAACTTGGTGGTAGAGATATACCTGCAGTTGGTTTTGCTTCAGGAATTTCTAGAGTTCTTTTAGCACTCGAGTCGGAAGAAGTTGAACTTGATATTAGAGATGATATAGATTTATTTTTACTTTATGTTAATGATACAGAAAAAAACTATGCTCTTTATTTAGCTCAAGAATTACGTATGAGTGGATTTATTGTTGAAACAGAATATTTAAATAGATCATTAAAAGCACAATTTAGACAAGCAGATAGATTAAAAAGTAAATTTATTAGTGTGTTAAATAGTAATGATTTAGATAATAATGAAATAAAGATAAAAAATAATAAAACAAAAGAAGAGGAAATTATTAATTTAGATGCTTTAATTTATTATTTAGAAGAAAAATCAACAGATGAAGTATTAGAAGATATTTATAATTTAGATAATTAATAATAGGTGGGTAAGGTTGTGTATAGAAAAAATGTTTTTGATAGAATAAAATTTTTAATATATTTATATGAAAATAAGCTTTATAGGAATCAAGATACTTATAAGGCTTATTTGTCTTTGACAAATTTAAATGATATTTATAGTTATATTACTGGTTATGAATTATTTAATGATATTATACTTAAAAATAAGAGTCCTATAATTTATAGAATGGTTATGAGAGAAAGTGATAAATATAGAGGTAATTATATTGAAAATATTAAATCTTTAGATGAGTTTTCTTTAGAAGTTTTTCCTGCTATTTTAGAAGTTTTAGATGATTATTCTGATTTGCTAAATAGAGAAGTTGTTTTAAATGATGAACTTTCTAGAGAACAATGGATTGATATTATAAAAGAGTTTAGTGAAGAAGAGATGCATATTGATAAAAATCATTTGAATAAAATGGTTAAAGATTTAAAGATTATAACAGGACATGATGCAGTATATTTTGGCTGTTCTGAAACTTTATCTGATTATATTAGAGGTAATGATTTTATTTATATTGATAGTAATGGTGATAATAATGAAAATGCTTTTGATTTTTTTCATGAAGATGGGCATTTTTATGAAGAATTAGAAATGGATGGTGATTTGAAATTAGAATATGATATGTTATCTTTATTTAGTGAAGTAGAATCACATTATTTTGAAAATAAAGCTTATGATTTTTTGATAAGAAAAAATATTATTAAAGAAGAGGCTATTTCTAATAAGATAGAATTGTTAAAAGATTTGTATGATTTTTCAAATGATTATTTAAAACTTTTAAATGAAGGAAAATATGAGGAAATGAAAGAAGCTGTACTTTATAGTTATGGGATTTTGCTTGCTTTGTATTTTTGTAATAGTGATGAGAAGAATTTCTTAAAGTTTGATGTACTTCATCGTAGTGTATACGATTTCAAATTATTTGAAGAAATGGATATTAATAAAGAAAAACTTGTTAAGAGTTTAAAAAAAGAAATACGAAAGTTAGATAGGTGATTTATATGAATTTTGAATATGAAAAAGAATTTTTAAAAAAATTAGAAAGTAGTATATTAAATTATAAGGAAAAACTTTATAATGGAGAATATTCTGATAGACTTATGTTCTCACTTTTAGGACTTGATGAGATGCATAATTCTTGTGGCTTTGGGTATATGTTTGATTATGATGATTTTGTTTTTAAACATATGAGTTTTGCAGAACATATTAATAATATAAGTTTAGAAAATAATATAATATTAAATAATAATATAGATAGTTTTAGAGAATTTTATTTAAATGATGTTTTATCTGTTTGTGAGTTTATTGCTAGAAATTTTGATAATTTAGAAGAAAAACAAACTAAGGATATAGAAAATAAATATGTTAGAGTTTTGGTTAATGATTTTTTTAGATATAATCCTAAAATAGGTAATAAAGATATATTTGATAGGTTATGTAGAGAAAAAAGAATAATGGATGGTAGATTAAATGGTTTTTCTGGAATTACTTTTTTTGATAGTTATTCTAAAAATAATGATTATGTATGTATTGGAGAACATAGTAATAATTATCAGAAGGGTTGTTCTATTGTTCATGAGTCAGGACATGTAGATGAATTGTTAGGAATTGATTTACCAGTTAAATCTAGATTTTTAGATTTGTCTCCTTATAAAGAAAGCTTTTCTCATAGTTGGGAATTTTTAATGCATGATTTCTTGATAGAAGAAGGTATTTCTAAAGATACAGGACAACTTTTAAAGAGTAATGCAATTAGTTGTTTACTTAATCATTCTATGAATAGTATTAGATATTTTTCTAATATTAGTGGAGAAGAAATTAACCCAGTTCAAGAAGTTGTTTATTCTTGTGGTATGATGTTAGGTTTTTATTTAAATAATTGTAGTAAAGAAGAGTATGAATTATTTAGAAGACTTCATTATGATAATTTTAATATAGGATTATTTAAGCAAATAGATTTTAATAAAGATAAAATGATAAAGGTATTGTCTAAGGAAATTGAAAAAGTTAGAAAGTAAAGGTGTATTAAGTATGTATAGTAAAGAAGCCTTAGAAAAATTAGAGTATTTAATGGCAAGTTATGAAGCAAAACTTTATAGAGGAGAAGATGTTGAGAGGGCTTATCTTAGTTTATGTGGATTTGATGATTTGCATAAATCTATTACTGGTGAAAATATATTTGATGAAAGATTATTTCAAGTACTAAGACCAAACTTTTATAATAGTGCAATAAAATATAATGATTTTTTACATGATATTATTATTTATAACTTTTTATCTTTAGAGAAATTTACTTTAGAAGAATTTCCTAAAATTATAGAATATTTAGATTATAATTTAGATAGATGTAATGTAAAAGAAAAATTTTATAGAGATATTTCAGAAGAAGATTCTAAAGATTTTATAAATGACTTTTTAAAACATAGTATTTATGTAAAGGATATAGATACATTTAATAGAATGTTGATGGAAGGAAGAATATTAAATGGTAATGTAGTAGATGATTATAAGGGTATTACCTATTTTGATTTTTGTGGTAATAATGATTATATTTTACTTGATAATAATTACTTTAATAATTATAAAAAATGTTGTAGTGTTGCACATGAATTAGGGCATATTGAAGATGCAATGTATTTAAATTCATTTGATAAAACAGTTTATATTTCTACTTCGGCTTTCGTTGAAGCATCTGGACATATGCTTCAAAATTCTATGTATGATTTTATGTTAAATAATAATATTGAACCTGATATGTCTAAGTATTTTAAATATAGCTTTCTTAGAACGCTATCTTATAGAATGAAAAATGCATATTTATCTTTTGAACATAAAGATGATGTTTCGAGTTTTAAAATTAATCCATTTCATGAGATTTTATATGCGTATGGTAAAATGATGGGTGTTTATTTAACTAATTGTAATATAGAAGAGCTTGGTAAATTTAATAGATTACATTATAGATGTAAAGATGCTAGTTTACTTACAGGAATGAATATAAAACAAGATGGTATTATTAAAGTTTTAAGTAAAGAATTTGAAAAAATTAATAGATAATGTATTCTAAGTTGAAATATTATTTATTGGTTTAATTGACATAACTAATCTGATTAGTTATAATATTAATGTAATTAGTTAGGAGGGAGATTGCTTGAAAAAACGCATTAGTGATGATGATATTATTGAAGTTTCTGCAATGCTTGCAAATAAAGTAGGACTTGATAATTTATCTTTGAAAATGATTGCATCACAGTTAGGTATAAAATCTCCATCTTTATATAATCATTTTTCTAGTTTAAGTGATATCAGAGAAAAGATTATGATTTATGGATGGATGAGTGTAGGAAGTAAAATGATAGAGTCAACTGTAGGCGTTGTTGGTTATGATTCTATAAGAAATATGTGTTATGCTTTTTATGATTATGTTTCTAATAATAAAGGTATATTTAGTGCAATGTTGTGGTATAACATGTATGATAATGAAGTTAGTCTTGAAGCTACAAAAAAATTACATGAAGTTATATTTAAAATAGTAGAACCATTAAATATTAGTAAAAAAAATGTGAAACATTGTATTAGATTAATGAGAAGTTTTTTAGAAGGATTTGCTTTACTAGAAGATAATGATGCTTTTGGAGATTCATTATCGATAAAGGAAAGCTTTGATTTATCGATAGATATACTTATAAATAGTATGAAGAGTCTAGAAAATAAATAAAACTGAATTATCCTATACTAACTATAAAATATAAAGGAAGGAGTAAAGAGTGATGGACAAATTTAATGAATTTTGTGAGAAATATGAAATAGTATTATGGCAATTATGTGCAGCAATTTGGTTTTTTGTAGAATTTGCTTGCAATCAAAAAAATAGTTCTATTTTATGGGATGGAATTATTTGGGTTGCTTTTGCAATTGTAGAATATATAAGAATTAGAAATAAAAATAATAAAAAATAAAATAAAGCAAGTAAAAATTTGTTTTTAAACATATTTAAAAAGAGGTAGTAAAATGGTAGAGGAATTTAGAAAAATATTAGAGGCATCATATGATGTTAGTTTAAGTAATGTATCAGATGTTGTTATTTGTTCAATGATGATTGTTGCAGTATTGATTTTAATCGTATCTGTTTTTGCATTGTGTGTGCAAATATATTTAGCAATTAAATATCATAAATATAATAAAAAGAAAAATAATATAGATATGACTGGAGAAAATATAGCAAGAAAAATACTTGATGATAATGGACTTGAAAAAATTAAAGTTAAATGTAGTGGGTCAATTCTTTTTGGTAATAGTTATAGTCATTTCTTTAAAAAAGTTAGATTGAGAAGACTTACTTGGAAGAAAAACTCTGTTGCATCTCTTGCAATGGCTTCACAAAAGTCAGCTCTTGCAATATTAGATAAAGAAAAAGATCCAGATATGAAAACTAGAATTAGGTTAACACCATTTATTTATTTTGGACCACTTTTATTTATTCCTTTAGTTATTATAGGTATAATTTTAGACTTTTTAGTTTTAAGAAGTGGAACAGCAACATTTACTATTATTTGTACAGTTTTAGGATTATTACTTTATTTAATAGCGTTTGTTATGTCTTTAAAAGTATTAAAGACTGAAATTAAAGCTCAAAATAGAGCATATGAAATTTTAAAGAATAATGATATGGCAACTGATGAAGAATTGGAAATGCTAAAAGAATTATTTAAACTATATAATATAGAATATGTAAACAATATGGTTATAGCATTACTAGAATTCATTTATAGGGTTTTAGAGTTAATTGCGGCAGTTCAACAGAATAGTAATAATTAAATTTATAATAAAAGGAAAGCAGATTTATTTCTGCTTTTTCTGTTATTAAATTAGGTAAGTTTTATGCAAGCCGTATTGAATAAAATTACTATTAGTAGTATAATATATGTAGAGAAAAAGGTGAGTTTTATGAAAAAAGATAAGTATTTTCCACCATTTGAAATAACACAAGAAATGTTATTGAGAGTGGCTGAAATTTCTGAAAAAGTTACTAAGTTAGATAATTTTTCTAATTTTAATAAAAAACCACATTTCATGAAACAAACTAAAATTAATTCTATTCATTCATCACTGGCAATAGAAAATAATGATTTAACATTAGAACAAGTTAAAGATGTTATTGATGGAAAATTAGTAATGGGATCTAAAAAAGATATACAAGAAGTTAAGAATGCTTATAAGGCTTATGATATGATAATGGAAGTTAATCCATATTCTATTAGAGATTTAAAAAAGGTACATGGTGTTATGACTTTTTTAACTGTTGAAGAAGCAGGAAAATTTAGAAGTGGTAACGAGGGTGTTTTTGATAACGATAAATGTATTTTTATGTGTCCTTTGCCTAAGTTAGTGGATGATTTGATGAGGCAATTATTTAGTTGGATGAGAGAAAATAAAGATAAAATACATCCTTTAATATTATCAACTGTGTTTCATTATGAATTTGTTTTTATTCATCCTTTTTCTGATGGTAATGGTAGAACAGTAAGGTTATGGCAAAATATTTTACTTTATAATTGGAAAGATATTTTCTTATATTTACCGATAGAATCTCAAATTCATAAATATCAAGATGATTATTATAGGGCTATTGCTAATTGTAATAGTAAAGGGGATTCTACTGAATTTATAGAGTTTATGCTTAAAATGATAGATGAGACAATTGAAGAGGTTTTGAAAGTTCCTATTGAGCCAATAAATCAAGAGACAATTAATATAAATAAATTGTTAGATTGTTTAGAAAAGAATATTCCACTTAGTGCTAATGAAATAATGGATAAGTTAAATATTAAGTCAAAAGATACTTTAAGAAATAAGTATTTACATCCTGCTATAGAACAAGGTTTAGTTAAATTAACTATTCCAGATAAACCTAATAGTAGTAATCAGATGTATTATAAAGATTAAATTTAAAAGGTGAATGATATGGATTTATTTTTTAATAAGATGGTTAAAGAACTTGATTTGGGTAATATAATTGAAAAGCCTTTAAAGGTTACTGGTGGTTTAACCCATCGTATGTTTAAAGTTGTTACTGATAAAGGAAAATATATTGTTAAGTTATTAAATCCTAATATTATGAAAAGAACTACTGCTATGGATAATTTTAATAAAGCAGAAAAATTTGAGGAAATATTAAAAGATAATAATATTAAGGCTATATATTCTTTAAAATTTAATGATAGAAAAATGCAAAATATAGATGGTAGATATTTTTATGTTTATGATTGGTTTGATGGTAAAGTTTTAAAAGATGATGAAATAACTAAATATCATTGTGAAAAAATAGGAAAAGCATTAGCAAGCATTCACAAAATAGATTTAAAACATAAAGGAGTAGAACTAAAAAAGAAATATATAGATTTTGAATATTATATTAATCTTGCAAAAGATGAAAATTCTTTAATTTATGAAATGCTATATGATAAATTAGATATATTAAATGAAAGTATTAATAAAGGTAATATTGCAATTTCTAAGTTAGATAAAGTTAGGGCAATATGTCATAATGATTTGGATAGTAAAAATGTAATGTGGTTGAATGATCAATATAAAATAATTGATTTAGAATGTTTAGGGTATTCTAATCCTTATTTGGAATTATATGAGATTGCTTTATGTTGGTCTGGTTATGAGAAATGTAATATAGATTTTGATTTATTTAAAACATTTTTTAAAATATATTTTGATAATATTGATTTAGATAAGAATATAGATTGGGAAAGTATTTATTATGCTAATAATGGTAGATTAGAATGGTTAGAGTTTAATATTAAAAGATCATTAATGATAGAGTGTGATACAAAAGAAGAACAGGAAATAGGTATAAAAGAAGTTGAAGAGACAATAAATCATATTGTTTATTATGATAAAATAAAAAATGATATATTAAACAATATAATAGACATTTTAAATTAATACTGAGGTATTTAGAAGAAAAAATAATTATTCATATTTAATGATACTAAAATAATTAATGAAATATAAGTTATTGTCTTTTTTTGCTTTATAAATGTATATAGGAGATTTTTAAGGGGTATTTTTATTAGAAATAATGAATAATAAAAGTAAGTATAATATTTAATACTTACTCAAATTATTTTTTTTGATTTTTTTTACATTCTAGTATTCTTATTAGTTTTTTATGTAATTGTTGTTCTAAAGTGGTTTCATTATTTTTAGTAAGAGTTCCATTAAAACATAGTTCTTGTGATCTATCATTATATAATCCAGAAACAATTTCTGTTAACTCCCAATTATATTTATTTATTATTGGTTTAAACATTTCTAGTTTATAATCTGCTAATGTTATAAATGGTTTTGTTGTTCCTAACCATTTCATAGATTTTTCTACAATAGCTGTTCCTACTCCTAATCCTCTACACTTATCTGAAACATATAAAGTACATATTTTTTGTTCTTCTTCATCTTTTTTCAAACATGCCATTGAAATAATTTCATTTTGATTTTTTAGATTTCTAACAAATAAAATATTTCTTTCTTCACCAGATATTGCAGGTAGTTGTTTTGTAAAATACCATTCTTTATGTTTTGGATAGTCTTCACAAATAAAGTCAGTTATCATATAAATTCTTGTTGCTAAATTAATAAACTCTTCATCACTTATAATTCCAAGATAATCTTTTAAACTTTCTACTTTTATCATATTTTTTCTCCCCCTTTCTTGAAATTGCAAATATAATACTATATTTTGCAAAGTATGTCAAATTATGTTACAATATGTTCGTGAGAGATAATATAGTGGATAAAAAAGAAAGGAAAAATAATATGGAACATGAAATGAAATTACAACCTGAGTATTATGATTTTATACTTAATGGTACAAAAAGAATTGAAATTAGACTTAATGATGAGAAAAGAAGGCAAATTAAAATTGGAGATACTATTAAATTTTTAAAAGAACCTGAACTTAAAGAATCTTTTAAAGTGAAAGTTATTGGTTTGTTAAGATATGATACTTTTGAAGATATGTTTAAAGATTTTGATATTTCTGTTTTAGCAGACAGCTCTATGACTAAAGAAGAATTAATTTCTGTTTTAGAAAAATTTTATACTAAAGAGAAGCAAGAGAAATATGGAGTTTTAGGAATAAGAATAGAATTGATTTGAGACAAGTTATTGTCTTTTTCTTTTGGCTTTACATATAATGTATAGAGGTGGATTTTTTGGATAAAGAGTATACAGTAAAACTTTGGGGGGGACAACATTTTTTATAAGGAATAATGAGTATAGTATAAAAATATTGTTAAAATTTAAGGCATTTTGAAAAAATGCCTTTTTATATGATATAATATTTAATGTTAATAGAAACTATCAGGGAGGTAATAAAATGATACAAATAATTTCTTCATATGATAATTTAAAAAACATTTATTTGGATAATAAAGATATAATAGTTAATACTTTTTCTGATTATCAATCATTTGATATGTATGATATTAATATTCTTAATTTAAATTCGCCTGATATTTGGAAATGTAATAATTCAAAAATTACAAAACTAAATATAAAAGACGATTTGATTCCTTTAAAACAGTCTATTAAGTCAAGCAATACTAAAACTGTAATTGCAATGCCAATTAATTATACTTTATATTATGATTATTCTTCTTATAGAAAACAGTTTTATAATAGTAAAGAATTAAAAAATTTAAATATAGAAATAACTAAATTACTAAATGAATATATTTCTGATGAAATTTTGAAGTACACTTACGACAAATGTAAAACTACAATTAATGGTTTTATATTTGATTCAGATTTTTATTTTAGCAATATTGATAAAGAAAAAGAATTATTAGTTTCTAATAATGGTAATAAGGTAAATACTTATATCGATAATAATGTAGTAATAACTACAATTAATTTATTTGATTTAAAAATGAAAGAAAATGCTTATGAAAGATTGAACTCATTTATTAATGTTATATTTAAGGGTGAAAGTCAAGAAATACCCCCATCTTGGATAGACGACATAATTTTTTTTGATGATGGATTATATATTGATAAAATAGAACATTCAAAAAATGAAATAAAAAAATTAGAAAAAGAAATACAAGAAAATCGATTAAAATTAGAAAAAAATAATAAAATAAAGAGTATTTTATATAAAACTGGTAATGAGTTAAATGAAGAAATTGTTAATATTTTAGAGGATATTCTAAAAGAACATAATGATTTTGAAGATGTTTTCGAAGAGGATTATAAATTCATAAGTGATAATACTACATTTATAGTAGAAACAAAAGGATTGAATAATGAAGTATCAGGTCAAAATGTTACAGATGCATTCTCTCATTTAACCATTTATGAAGATAAATTAGAAAAGGAAAATAGAAAAGAAAATACAAAATGTTTGTTTTTTGTTGCAGGGGAACGAAAAAAGACTATAAACGAACGAAAGAAGATTAATTCTAGACAAGAAACGATAGCAAAAAGGAATAATACTTTAATTATAGATACCCCAACATTTTTAAACATTTATGAAGATTTTTTAAATAAAAAAATATCTAAAGAAGAAATTATTAAAATATTTAGGGAGCAATTTGGTGTCATTAGTTATGATAAAATAGGAAGTGAGAACAATGATTAAGGGAAAACCATTTGTAAAATGGGCTGGTGGAAAAAGACAAATAATAGATAAATTAAAACAATATGTTCCAGATGAATTTAATGCTTATTATGAACCATTTGTAGGTGGAGGAGCATTACTATTTGAATTATCTCCTAAAAATGCGGTTATAAATGATTCTAATAAAGAACTTATGAATGTTTATATGTGCATTAAAGATGATAAAAAGTTTGATTTGATGTGTCATGAATTAAATAAGCATGAAAGAGAACACTGTGAAGAATATTATTATAAAATTAGAGATCTAGACAGAGATAAAAATAGATTTAATAGGCTTTCTGATTATAAAAGGGCAGCACGTACAATTTATTTAAATAAAGCATGTTTTAATGGACTTTATAGAGTTAATAGTAAAAATGAATTTAATGTACCATTTGGAAAAAAAGAAAAAGTAAATACTTATGAAGGACAGAACTTAGGTGTTATTTGTGGATATCTTAATTATAATAATATAAAAATACTTTCAGTAGATTTTGAAGAGGCAGTAAAAGATGCTAAAAAGAATGATTTTGTTTATTTTGATCCTCCATACGATTCTGATACTACTACATTTAATAGTTATACTGAAAATGGATTTGGTAAAGAAGAGCAAATTAGGCTTTCCAAAGTGTTTAGAAATTTGTCTAATAAAGGTTGTTTTGTGATGCTTTCTAATCATAATACGAAACTTGTGAATGAGTTGTATAAAGATTTTAATATACATGTTATTAAAGCAAAAAGAAATATTAATGCAAATGGAAGTAAAAGGGGTAAAGTAGAAGAAGTTATTATTACAAATTTTGAAAAATAGAAAAAAATTTAAAAAAAAACTATTATAATATAAGTGGAGGGAGGATTTATTATGAAAAATTTAGAATGTTATTATGAAGATAAAGATTTTAAACTTATACAAGGTGACTCTTTTGAAGTGTTGAAAAATATTGAATCTAAAAGTGTTGATATGATTTTTGCAGATCCTCCTTACTTTTTGTCTAGTGGAGGAATAACTTGTAGTGGTGGAAAAATTGTATCTGTTAATAAAGGAGATTGGGATAAGTCTATTAGTATAGAAGAAAAACATAAATTTAATAGAGAATGGATTAGACTTTGTCATAAAGTTTTAAAAGATGATGGTACTATATGGATTAGTGGCACTATGCATAATATTTATTCAATAGGTATGGCACTTGAACAAGAAGGGTTTAAGATAATTAATAATATAACTTGGAAAAAGTTAAATCCACCTCCTAATATGAGCTGTAGATATTTTGTTCATTCTACAGAGACTATTCTTTGGGCTAAGAAAAATAGTAAGAAAGCTAAACATAAATTTAATTACTCTTTAATGAAAGAGATGAATGGTGGTAAGCAAGCTAAGGATGTTTGGGAAACTTCACTTACTAAACCTAGTGAGAAAAAATGTGGTAAGCATCCAACACAAAAGCCAATAGCTATACTTGAAAAAGTTATTCTTTCGTCTACTGATGAAGGAGATTTGATATTAGATCCATTTAATGGTAGTGGAACAACAGGAGTTGTTGCGAAAAAATTAAAAAGAAAGTATATTGGGATTGAAAAAGAAAAAGAATTTTTGGATTTAACTAAAAGGAGAATTTATGAAAGTAATTAAGGGTACAAAAAATAATAAAATAAGAGGAAATGAATTAACATCAATAATAGATATTATTTTTGATAATAAATATGTAATATATGTTTTCCAAGGTGGTTTGAGTGAAAATGATATAATAATTAAATATTCTGAAAAAGGACGAAGGCTTAGAACTCCTAAACATATTCATTGGGCTGTAGATTTATTGTTAAAATTGCAAGCCGAAAGAGAGTTAACGAGAAGTTTTATTAAGGAAATACGAAAGGAATGGCAGGATTGTAAGCCATTAAATAGTAATGATTACATGACGTTAGTGACATTAGTTGATAATTATGTTGAGATAACTGATGTATCAAAATATAGGAAAATTAGTAATTATGGAGAATACGATGTTGAATTTTTAACTGTATTGATGGTATTGTTGATGACTCAAGAAAAAACCAATAGAAAGGATGCATATATGTTTGGAAAAGTATTAGATTCTCTTTTGGAAGATGAATTGGATATTTTTGCAATAATGTCGGCATCAGGCTTTGGAGGTAGATTTTAAGTGAATAGAGATTTTAATAAATGGCTTAGTAAATTTAAAACTAGTATATCAGATTATACATATTATGTTGATTTTGAAAAAATATATAAAAATATTGATAAAGTAAAAGTTGAACTTAATATTTTGAATTCTTTAGTTGGAAGTAATAATATAGAAGAAGAGTTTAAAAATATTGTTATAAAATATCCTGAAACATTAGAATGCATACCATTATTGCTTGCGGTGCGCTCGAGAGAAATATTTATAAAAGATGAAATAAATGAATATTTATTTAAATTTGATAAAATAGTATATTCTATGAATGATTATATTAGATTTATGAAAGAAAGTGGATTATTTGATCTGTTACAAAATCATATTATAAATAATCTATATGATTATGTTTTGGGGATTGAAGTAGGTCTTGATTCAAATGGTAGAAAAAATCGTGGTGGACATCTTATGGAAAATTTGGTTGAGTCATATATAATTAAAGCAGGTTATAAAAAAGATATTAATTATTTTAAAGAGATGTATTTAAAAGATATAGAAAAAAAGTGGAATCTTGATTTGAGTGCTATGTCAGGAAATAATACATCTACTAAAAGGTTTGATTTTGTAATAAAAACAGATAAACAGGTTTATGTAATAGAAACTAATTTTTATTCTAGTGGTGGTTCTAAATTAAACGAGACTGCTAGAAGCTATAAAATGTTAGCACAAGAGGCTAAAAATGTTGATGGTGTAACTTTTATATGGTTTACTGATGGTATAGGTTGGAAAAATGCTAGAAAGAATTTGGAAGAAACATTTAATGAATTAGATACTATGTATAATATTAGTGATCTTGAAAATGGAGTTTTAGAAAAAGTAATTAGACAATAGGTTGTCTTTTTCTTTTGGCTTTACATATAATGTATAGAGGTGGATTTTTTGGATAAAGAGTATACAGTAAAACCTGGGGATACTTTATATGGTATTAGTAAACAATTTGGAGTTTCTGTTAATGATTTGAAAAAAGCAAATGATATGACTGATAATGTTGTTACGTTAGGCTCTGTTATGATTATTCCTGATACTTCTGTTTCAACATATACAGTAAAGTCTGGTGATAGTATTTATTCTATTGCTAGAAATTTTGGAGTAACAACAGATGAGATAATAAATGCTAATGATTTGAATGGTGATATGTTAATGATAGGAGAGATACTTACTATACCATCTAGTGGAAGTAATCCTTCTTTTATAAATTATAAAATTAAAAAAGGAGATAATTTATATGATTTAGCAAGTACTTATAATACAACAGTAGATGCAATTAAATCATTAAATAATCTTAAAAGTTCTGATTTAAGTATTGGAGAGGTTATTAAAATTCCTACAGTGTTAGTAGATGAAGTTTCAATATTTAAGAAAAATTATAAAGAATATACTGTTAAGCCAGGAGATAATTTATATTCGATTGCCCAGTCTTTTGGAGTATCAGTTGATGATATTAAAAAAGTTAATAAACTCGATAATAATAATTTAACTATTGGAGAGGTATTACTTATTGGAATATTTATACCTGATAGTGTTTTAGGGCTTTCTTGTTATGGGAATGATTCTGATTTGATTACTTATATAGTTAAAAAAGGGGATGACTTATATTCTATTGCTAGTAAATATTCTACTTCAGTTAATAGTATTAAAGAGATTAATGATTTAAAAAGTGATGATTTAGATATAGGTCAAATATTAAAAATAAGAAAGGGGTCTTGATGTGAATTTTATTACATTTGATGAGTTTAAAGATAGTGATGATTATGAGAGTTTTATAAAAGATAATCCTAGTTTAGGAAACTTTAAAGTACAAGTTAGTATGGGAAGTGGGGGTATTCCTGTTGATGGTGTTGAGGTTTTAGTTACTAAAGATATTAATGGTAAGAAAGTTTTATTTTTTAAAGGAGAGACTGATGATAGTGGAATGATTGATAATATTAAAGTACCAGCACCCAAATCAATAACGGATTTTTCTTTTAAAGAGTTTCCTGGCCATACTGATTATGATTTAAGTATTATTTGTAAAAAACATAATGTTATTAAAGAGTTTGTATTGCAAGCTTATGGTGATGTTAAGGCAATACAAAATGTTAATATTGTACCTAGTGGTGGTGTTGATGGCTAGAATTGATTATCCTACTATTCCTAAAAATATTACTGTTCATTTAGGAGAACCTAATGAGGCGGTAGAAAACGTTACAGTGTCATTTAGAGATTATATAAAAAATGTAGCATCCAGTGAGTTGTATGCTAATTGGCCTATTGATGCTCTTAAAGCAAATATTTTAGCACAAATTAATTTTGCTCTTAATAGAGTTTATAATGAATGGTATAGATCTAATGGTTATAACTTTGATATAACATCTCTTCCTAATTATGATCAAACTTATATTAAAGATAGAGAGGTATATGATACTATATCTAAATTAGTAGATGAACTTTTTAATACTTATTTTACTAAAGGAGATCAAGTACAACCTTTTTTTGCTTCTTATTGTGATGGTAAGGTTATTATGTGTGATGGACTTTCTCAATGGGGTAGTGTAGAACTTGCAAATCAAGGGAAATCTTTTCAAGAAATACTTAAATATTATTATGGAGATGATCTTAATTTCTTTTATAATGCTCCACTTGAAGATAGAACGCAGTCTTACCCTGGATATGAGGTAAAAGAAGGAATTGCTGGGGATATGGTTTTAGAGTTGAAAAGAGAACTTAATAGGATTTCTCAAAATTATCCAGCTATTCCAGTAATAGAAGAGGAGAATATTTATTTTACTAAGGATCTTGAAGATAGTATAAAGGCTTTTCAAGAGGTTTTTAACTTAAATGTTACAGGAGTTGTTGATAGTGCTACTTGGTATAAGATAAAATATGTTTATAATAGTGTAAAAAAAATAAGTGATATTTATTCTGAGGGTATTAGTGTAGAAGAGGCTACTAAGAAGTATCCATCGTCTTTAAAATATGGAGATACAGGAGATTATATAAATTCTCTTGCTTATTATCTACAAGCAGTTGCATACTTTAATCCTGATGTTCCTTATTTAGAAGTTAGTGATGAAGTGTTTGATGATAATTTGAAGACTATGGTTATTGCTTTTCAGAATGCTAATGGACTTGAGGCTGATGGTGTTGTTGATGCTGCTGTTTGGATTAAGTTAAAAGAAGTATATAAAGATATTGTAGATACACTTCCTTTTGAATATAGAGAATATGAAGATTTATTTTTTCCAGGAAGATATTTACTTTATGGTATGAGAGGAGAAGATGTAATTCGTCTTCAAATGTTACTTTATCAAATATGTATTAAAACTAAAAGTATTCCTGGTGTTGTTATTAATGGGGATTTTGATGAATTAACAAGAGAGTCTGTTATAGATTTACAAAAGAGATTTGGTTATGAACAAACTGGTGTTATTAATCCCTCTACTTGGAAGTCTATAGTAGAATTATCAAGGGAATAGTTATAATTACTATTCTTTTTCTATGTGTAAAAATTAGTAAAATTAATTGAAAGACTTTGACAATTTTTGATATAATTATTATTGAGAGTAAGGACGTGATAATAAATGGCTTTAAAATATGATGAAAATTCTATAAAAGTTTTAGAAGGGTTAGAGGCTGTACGTAAGAGACCTGGTATGTATATTGGGTCTACTGATAAAAGAGGGCTTCATCATTTAGTGTGGGAGATAGTTGATAATTCTATTGATGAGGCTATTAATGGCTTTGGAGATTATATAAAAATAGTTATACATCGTGATAAGAGTATAAGTGTTGAGGACTTTGGTCGTGGTCTTCCTGTTGGTGTCCATAAAACTGGTAAGAGTACGCCTGAGGTTATTTTTACTGTACTTCATGCTGGTGGTAAGTTTGAGTCTGGTGGATATAAAGTATCTGGTGGACTTCATGGTGTGGGTGCTAGTGTTGTTAATGCTTTGTCTAAATGGTGTGAAGTTACTATTAAACATGATAAGGGAGAATATTTTATTCGTTTTGAAGATGGTGGTCATGTTGTAGATGGTGGACTTAAAAAGATAGGTACTACTAATCGTACTGGTACTAAAGTTAGATTCTTACCAGATGATACTATTTTTTCTCATACTAATTTTTCATTCACAACAATCTGTGAGAGAATGCAAGAGAGTGCTTTTCTTTTAAAAGGAATTACTATTGAAGTAGTTGATGAAGAAGATGAAAAAGATGTTGTATATTGTTATGAGAGAGGAATTGAAGAGTTTGTTGAAGATTTAAATAAGGGTAAGAATACTTTACATAAAGTTCTTAATATGAATGGTGTTAAGGATAAGATAGAAGTAGATATTGCGATGCAGTATACTGATACTTATAATGATACTATTGTTAGTTTTGTAAATAATGTTAAGACTGTTGATGGTGGTAGTCATGAAGTTGGATTTAAAACAGCGTTAACTCGTGTGTTTAATGATTATGCTAAGAGTAATGGTTTTTTAAAGGCTAAAGATAAATCTTTAGAGGGTAGTGATGTTAGAGAAGGACTTACAGCGGTTATTTCTCTTAAGATACCTGAGGATTTATTACAATTTGAAGGACAAACTAAAGGAAAACTTGGTACTCCTAAGGCTAGGACTATAGTGGAGGCTATTACTAGTGAACAATTGAGAGTTTATTTAGAAGAGAATAAATCTATCGCGATAGAAGTTATTGAGAAATCTTTAAAAAGTAAAGTGGCAAGAGAGGCTGCTAGACGTGCTAGAGAAGAGGCTCGTAAGGGTAAGAATAGAACTACTAAAGAGAGGGCTCTTTCTGGTAAACTTACTCCTGCTCAAAGTAAAGATAAAAGTAAAAAAGAGTTATTCTTAGTGGAGGGAGATTCTGCAGGTGGGTCTGCTAAACAAGGACGTGATCGTAAATATCAAGCAATACTTCCTTTACGTGGTAAAGTTTTAAATACTGAGAAAACTCGTGAAGAAGATATTTTAAAAAATGAAGAATTAAATACAATGATATATACTATTGGGGCTGGATATGGTGCTAATTTTGATATTCATGATTGTGAGTATTCTAAAGTTATTATCATGAGTGATGCTGATGAAGATGGTGGACATATTCAATGTTTACTTCTTACATTCTTTTATCGTTATATGAGACCTTTAATTGAAGATGGTAGACTTTTTGTGGCACTTCCACCACTATTTAAAATACAAAGTGGTAAGAATATTGAATATGCTTATACAGTTGAAGAAATGAAAGAAAAGTCAAATGGTAAGAAGTGTGAAATACAGCGTTATAAAGGACTTGGTGAGATGAATGCTGATCAGTTATGTGAGACTACAATGAAACCTGGTTCTAGAACTTTAATTAGAGTAAATATTGAAGATGCACAACTAGCAGAAAAACGTGTTTCTATACTTATGGGAGATGATGTTCCTCCTCGTAAGGAATGGATTGAAGAGAATGTTGAATTCTCACTAGAAGATGATTATGAAATTGCTTAAGACAAAAAGTAGGTGATATGATGGCAAAAAAGAAAACTGAAACAGAAAAAGTTATTGAAAAGATTTTTGATTATACACTTGAAGATATAATGGGTGAGAGGTTTGGTAGTTATTCTAAATATATTATTCAAGATAGAGCTATACCGGATGCTAGAGATGGATTAAAACCTGTTCAAAGAAGAATTTTATATTCAATGTATAAAGAGAAAAATACATATGATAGGGGATATAGAAAGAGTGCTAAAACTGTTGGAGATGTTATAGGTAATTATCATCCACATGGAGATACTTCTATATATGATGCCATGGTTAGAATGAGTCAGTCTTGGAAGACTAGACTTCCTTATATTGATATGCATGGTAATAATGGATCAATAGATGGAGATAGTCCTGCTGCTTATCGTTATACTGAGGCTAGACTTTCTAAAATTTCTAATGAAATGCTTCGTGATATAGATAAAAATACAGTTTTATTTGCACCCAACTTTGATGATACTACTAAAGAACCTACTGTACTTCCTGCTAGATTTCCAGCTCTTTTAGTTTATGGAGCACAAGGAATTTCTGCTGGATATGCAACAAATATTCCTCCTCATAATTTAGCTGAGGTAATAGATGCTACAGTTCATAGAATTGATAATCCTAATTGTAGACTTGAGACTTTAATGGAATATGTAAAAGGACCTGATTTTCCAACTGGTGGTATTGTATGTGGAAGAGAAGGACTTAATGATGCATATAAAAGTGGAAGAGGTAGAGTTGTTATAAAAAGTAGATATGAGTTTAGTGGTAATCATATGATTATTACTGAAATTCCATATGAGGTTAATAAAGCTCTTTTAGTTAAGAAAATAGATGATATACGTATTGATAAAAAAATAGATGGAATAGTAGAAGTTAGAGATGAATCTACTGATGATGTTAGAATTGTAATTGATTTAAAGAAAGATTGTAATAAAGAGTTAATAGAGGCATACTTACTTAAAAATACTAATTTACAAATAAGTTATAACTTTAATGTTGTATCTATTGTTAATCGTCGTCCTAAACTTTTAGGACTTAAAGAAGCACTCGATGCTTTTATTGCACATCAAAAAATAGTTATTAGAAAAAGAACTGAATTTGATTTAAATCATGCTAAGGCAAGACTTCATATAGTAGAAGGTCTTATTAAGTGTATTTCTATATTAGATGAGGTTATTAGAGTTATTAGGAAAAGTAAAAATAAAGGAGATGCTAAAGATAATTTAGTTAAAGAATTTGCTTTTAGTGAAGAACAGGCTGAGGCTATTGTTACTTTAAGACTTTATAGACTTACTAATACAGATGTTGTCTCTTTACAAGAAGAGATGGATATGTTAAAAAAGATTATTGATGGTCTTAGTAGAATATTAAATGATGAAGAAATACTTAAGAAGGTTATGAAAGATGAACTTCGTAAAGTAAAACATGAATATAAAACAGAAAGACTTACTGAGGTAAGAGATGAGATAGAAGATATTAAAATAGATAAGACTTCTATGATTAATGAAGAAGATGTTATAGTATCTATTACTAAAGATGGTTATATAAAAAGAAGTAGTCTTAGAAGTTATTCATCTACAACAGATGGAATGGATATAAAAGAGGGAGATTATTTACTTGGTCTTGTTAAGATGAGTACTTTAAATACATTATTACTGTTTACTAATTTAGGTAATTATTTATTCTTACCTGTTCATACTATACCAGATATGAAATATAAAGATATGGGAAAACATGTTAGTAATGTTATACCTTTAAGTGAAGGAGAAGAGATTATTTCTAGTATTCCTGTATATGACTTTAATAGTGATGAAGAGATAGTATTGGTATCTAGTAAAGGTTTGGTTAAGAGAACTAAAGTAAAAGACTTTAATATTACAAGATATTCTCGTCCTACTTTATGTATGAAAATAGATTTGACAGACAAATTAGTTAGTGCTTTTGTAAATAATAAGCCAAATGTTTTCTTAGCAACCGATTCTGGTTATGGACTTGCTTTTAGTGCTTCTGATATTCCTATTGTTGGTGTTAAAGCTAAAGGTGTTAAAGGTATTAAATTAAAAGATGATTTAGTGGTATCTGCTAATAATTTCTCTTATACAGAAGATGAATTTTTAACTGTTATAACAGATAGAGGTACTGGTAAGAGAATTAGACTTAATGAGTTTGATCTCTCATCAAGAGCACGTAGAGGACTTTTAATTATTCGTGAAGTTAAGACTAATCCTTATAAAGTATTAAAGACATTTATTACTGATAGTCGTAATCATTTAGTTTTAAAGAATGGTTCTTTAGAAGAAATTAAATTAACTGCTTTATCTATTGCTGATCGTTATTCTACTGGTAAAGAAATATCTAAGAGTAATTTAAGTGATGCTTCTATTGTTGTCTCTTTAGAAGAAGAACATGAAGAAATACCAAAAGAAGAAGTTAAACCAGTAAAAAAGAAAACTATAGATTTAAATGAAATAGATGATAAATTAATGACAATTGATGATTTCCTAAATTAATTAGGTATAAAAATCTCCTTTTTTCATATTATGAAATAGAAAAGGAGATTTTTTATGAAGAAAATAATATCTATTGATAGAGAAATATCTTTTACAACTATGATTAAAGAAATTACTAGTATTTGTCTTGATCATACTTTGAAGTTTGTATCAAATAATAGTATTGAGGGAGATTTAGTTCTTAGTGGAACTTATAAAATGACTGAGGCTAGTAGATTAGAAGAAGAGTTTGAATATAAAATTCCTGTTTCGATTACTACTACGCAGAATTATGTTTTATCAACTTCTGAAGTTGAAATAGATGATTTTTCTTATGAAGTTGTAGGAGACGATACTCTTAGTGTAAAGATTGATATTTTGCTTGAGGGAGTAGAAGAAGTGTTAGTAGAAAAAGAAGAGGTTCGTGAATGTGATGGAGAAGAGGAAAAAGATGAAGAAATTCCTTTGAAAGAAGAAGTAAAAGAAGTTGTTCCAGTTGATAATAATATAGAAATATTAGATAGTGATGAAAAAGAAGATATTAAAATTTCTAATACAGAAGAAAAAGTAGAAGAACAGAGTAAATCTATAAATTCTCTTTTTATGAGTCTTACTGAAGAAGATGAAACATTCTCTACATATCTTGTTTATATTATGAGAAAAAATGATTCTATTGAAAAAGTATTAGACATGTATGGTATAACACGTGAAGAACTTTCTAATTATAATGATTTAGATTCTATAGAGATAGGTAGTAAATTGATTATTCCTTGTAGTAATGAGTAATATAAAAGATATAATTGATAAGTATAATTTATATTCTGATGTTTATACATACAAAAATAATACTAGAATATTAGATACTAAAGAGGGTAAAGTGGTGATTAAAGAAAAAAAGAAAGATAAAAATAAAATATATAATTATCTTCTTTCTCGTAAATTTAATCATTTTTTACTTTGCAATAGAGAATATAGAGATTTTGAAGTGTATCCTTATATAGAAGAAGTTTCTGTTATGAAAGATGCTAAAGCTATGGATTTAATTGTAATGCTTTCCTTTTTACATGTTAAGACAACTTTTTATAAAGAGAATAATTTAGATGATATTAAAAAAATATACGAAGATACTTTAAAAGAAATTGATAGTTTAAATAAGTATTATTTGGATTTACAAGATTCTATTGAAAGACGTGAATATATGTCTCCTTCTGAATATTTACTTATTAGAAATATTAGTAAAGTATACAAATCTCTTGAATTTTCTCGTAGGACTATAACCCTTTGGTATGAAGAAAAAGTTAGGCAAAAAAGTTCTCGTTATGTTCTACTTCATGGTAATGTATGTTTAGATCATTTTTTAATAGGGCGTGATGTACAATATTTTATTAGTTGGGATAAAGCTAGATTTGGTATGGTTATATATGATTTTTTAGATTTTTTTAAAAACGAATATTTAAATGTAGATACTTCTAGGCTTTATGAGATATATCAAAGTAGATACAAATTTACAAAAGAAGAAGAACTTTTATTTTTTGCTAAGATTACAATATCTTGGAAGATTACTATTGATAATACTTTAGATGGATGTATAAAAGTTTATGAATGGGTTGAATATTTGGAAAAATGTAATGAGCTTATTTCAAAACAGAACCAGAAATATGAAAAAGTAACACAAACAGAATAAAAATAACAATATAATAGCGTTTATTCTAGTAGTTATAAAAATAATTAAAATCATTTGATATAGTGATACTATAAAAGTTATACCTATAAGTGCTAAATAGAAGATAGAACTTCTTCTTTTTTGTTTACAAGATGAGCATCTACAAAAAAATGAGTGTTTAGATCCTTTAAACATTATATTCACCTATAATATTTTATGTTAAATATTGTCTTTTGTTATAAAAATTTAGAAAAATATATTAAAAATAGTGTATAATAAATATAAGATTATGGAAGTGATTATATGAATAATAAAGGATTTACATTAGTTGAACTTTTAGTTGTTTTGGCAATTTCAGCACTTATTTTGATAATGGCAATACCATCTATTAATAATATTAGTGGTGATACACAAGATGAAGAATATCAAGAGTATATGGAATCTATTGTGTATGGTGCTAAACTTTATTATAGACAAAAATATGATGATATAAGTGGATGGAATAATGTTAGTTCTACTAATATTGATGCTAATACAAGAAAAGATGTGGTAGAAGCTAAAATAAATTATTCTGATTTAGTTAGTGCTAATTATATTAAAGATTTTTCTCCGACTGAAAGAGGTAGTAAAAAGAAGTGTAATACTAGTATAAATCCTGATGCTGTTAGTATAACGATTACAGAGACAAGAACAGTTTCTAAAAAGGATAGTAGTATTAAAAATAAAAAGATAAGTTATAAAGTTAATGGTTTAGAGTGTGGTTCTAATAAATTAAAACCTGTTAAAGAAAAGAAATAAAAATAAATTTCTTTTTTTGTTAATTTAAAAAACTTTCTTGATGTATATTTAAAACTTGTGTTATAATGATAATAGTTATCAATAAGAATTGAGGTGATTTATGGAACTTGGTCGTAACACTAAACAAAAACAACTTATTTTAGAAGTAATAAAAAGAGAAAAGAATCATCCAACTATTTCAGATTTATATGAAGAAGTAAAAGAAGTTGATCCTAGTATTGGACAAGCAACTGTATATAGAAATGTTAATAAACTTTTGGATGAAGGTAAAATAAAAAGGATAATTACTGATAGTGGTATTAGATATGATTGTGATTGTAATAACCATTATCATTTAGAGTGTAGTAAATGTGGTAGGATTATGGACATTTACGATGATAAATATATGAAGTTAACTAGAAGAATGGAGGAGGAATACTCTATTAAAATAGATGATTGTACTGTTTTATTTAAGGGTATTTGTGATAAGTGTTTGAAATATGAAAAGTAATAAAAAGCCGGTTGTTATTAAAAGTGATAATCCATCAATTGCAAGAGTAGAGTCTAGATGTATTAAATGTGGTAGATGTAGTTATATTTGTAGTGAAGTTGTTGGAGTTCCAAAAGATAAGCATGTATGTCTTAATTGTGGGCAGTGTATTATTAATTGTCCAACAGGTGCTTTAGTTACAAAATATAATTATAAGAAGGTACTAGATTATATAAATGATACAGAGAAATGCGTTGTATGTCATATTGCACCTTCTGTTAGAGTATCTTTAGGTGAAGCATTTGGTATGAATTTTGGAGAAAATGTTGAGGGTAAGATAGTTACAGCATTAAAAAAAGTAGGTTTTGATTATGTGTTTGATACTACTTTTGGAGCTGATCTTACAGTTGTAGAAGAAGCAAGTGAATTTGTTATTCGTTATAAAAATAAAAAAAGACTTCCACAATTTACTAGTTGTTGTCCAGCTTGGGTTAAATATGTAGAAACGTTTCACCCTTCGTTAATTGATAACTTATCAACTTGTAAGAGTCCAATTGGTATGCAAAACTCATGTATAAAGACTTATTTTAGCGAGATGGAAGAAATAGATCCAGAAAATATAATCACAGTATCTATTGCACCTTGTACTGCTAAAAAAGCAGAGTGTATGCAAAAGGATTTTAAAGATGGAGATTTTTCTCTTACAACAGTAGAGGCTGCTTTAATGATTAAAGAGTGTGGTATTGATTTTGAAAACTTAAAAGATAGTGAAGCTGATGCTTTAATGGGAAGAGGAAGCAGTGGTGGAGTTATATTTGGTACTAGTGGAGGTGTTTGTGAATCTGTTTTTCGTAATTGTTATTACGTATTGACAGGAAGAAGACCTACAAAACAATTTTTAGACTTTAAAAAAGTTAGAGGTTATGATAATCTAAAAGAAGCCACTGTTAAAATTAAAGATGATGAATTTAGAATTTTAGTTTGTCATGGACTTAAACATATAGAAGATATTTTACAAGATATTGAGAATGGTAGGATTAATTATGACTTTATAGAAGTTATGAATTGTCCTGGTGGCTGTATTGGTGGTGGAGGACAACCTTTAGGAGTGATTGCTAAGGTTGATGATATTAATAAAAGACGTAGTGATGCTTTATATAAAGAAAATGATGAGGTTGATGTTAAGTTCTCTTATGCCAATAAAAATATTAGTGAATTATATAGAAGCTATATGGGAGATGTTCTGGGAGAAAAAGCAGAAAAAATTCTTCATAGAAGCTTCAAGAAAAAGAGGGTATTAAAAGAAGATAATTCTTTTGATATAGATAAAAATAAACGTAGTAGAAAGAAGGAGAAATTATGGAATTAAAAGGATCAAAAACTGAACAAAATTTAATGACAGCATTTGCTGGAGAAAGTCAAGCAAGAAACAAATATACTTTTTATGCTAGTAAAGCTAAAAAAGATGGTTATGAACAAATTGCTGCAATCTTTGAAGAGACTGCAAATAATGAAAAGGAACATGCTAAACTTTGGTTTAAACAACTTCATGATGGAGGAATTCCTACAACTGAGGAAAACTTAAAAGATGCTGCTGGTGGTGAAAACTATGAGTGGACTGAAATGTATAAAGAGTTTGCTGAAGTTGCAAAAGAAGAAGGATTCGATCATATTGCTTACTTATTTGAAGAAGTAGGAAAGATTGAAAAAGAACATGAAGAAAGATATTTAACATTACTTAAGAATGTTGAAGATGATAGAGTATTCCATAAAGATGGAGATAAGATTTGGATTTGCCGTAACTGTGGGCATGTTTATACAGGACGTGATGCTTTAGAAGTATGTCCAGTATGTGCACATAAACAAAGTTTTATGGAAGTTCGTAGTGAAAATTATAAGTAGTAAAGACAGACGTTTTTACTTCTTTTTTTGTGTTGTAAATTTTTGGGTTAATGTTTATGCCAAACGTGTATGCTGCAGGTAGTGAAAAACCTGTAAGTAGTATTGATAGTTTACAAAATACAATTGATACAGCAGGAGAGGGAGATATTGTTAAATTTACAATGGATAGTGGAGATCCTGTTACAGCAAACACTACTATTACTATTAATGGAAAGGATATTACATTAGACCTTGGTGGAAAAACTTTAACATCAAGTCAAAATATTACTTTAACAGTAACAAATAGTACAGTAAATATTATAAATGGTACTATTGATAATACTAATGCAACAGGAATTGCTTTAAATATCAAAGAATCAACTGTTGAAGTTGGTACTAATGCTAAAGTTAATGCTACATATACTGCTATTAATTTTCCAGAGGTTAATAGTGGAAAGAACAAGTCTAGTTTAACAATTAAAAGTGGAGCTGTTGTTTCAGCTACAAATAATGTTGGTTTGACTGTTAATGGTTTAATTAAAGATGCTGTTTCTATTCCTGAGATCAATATCGAAGATGGTGCTTTTGTAAAATGTGAAAATGATTTTGCTATTTATCAAGCAGGGAACTCTAAAATTACAATTGGTAAAGCAACTATTGAGGGAGAATCTGGAATTGGTACTAAAGCAGGAAATTTAGTACTTAATGGTACAACTGTTAAAGCAACTGGTGCTATAGAAGAGGCATCACCAAGAAGTGGTGGTATGACATCAACTGGTGCTACAATCCAAATGGAGACTAATAATGCATATAATGGAAATATAGATATCGAAATTAATGGTGGTACTTATACAAGTAAATCAAATGTAGTATTTTTAGAATATCCAAAAGAAGGAGTAAGTGATGCTAGTGCAGTAAGTAGACTTCATATTACTGAAGGTACTTTTCAAGCTGCAGATGGGAAAGAAGTATTTGATGTTTCAGTTCCTTTTGATAAAATACTTACAAAAGAAAAAAGTATTGAAGGTGGTACTTTCTTAAGTGGAGATACTCCAGCAGATATTTCTTTATATATAAAAGAAGGATTACAACAAGATAAAAATGGAAAAGTAATTAATCCAACATCTGCAGATATCGTAGATACACCAAAAGAAGATGCTAAAAACCCAGATACCGCAGATATTAATTTATTAATGTTAATTAGTCTTATAACTTTAAGTGGATTAGGACTTGGTTATACTGTTAGAAAAAGATTTAATTAATTTTAAGAAGAGAAAATAGGTCTAAATAAATTGATATGAACCCCGTTTCTTGGACAAAATAGAAACGAGGTTTTTGTATGGGAAAATTAACTTATGAAGATAAAATTA
>CANQHJ010000007.1 GCA_947623665.1 uncultured Bacilli bacterium | reverse complement strand
TTTGTATGTAAAATTTTAAGTAAAATTCATTTGTAAACTTTCTTCAAAATAATTCCAGTTTTATTTTAGAATGAAAGAAGGTGTTTAGTTTTGTTAAAATTCCTTGTTTTTTCAATAGGAAAATGATAAAATTATATAACGAAAAAACACATAGTGATATCGTTTGGTGTTATTTAATGTTAATTAATTTTAAAGATCAGGTATTGTGCTTTTTTTCAAAAATAAAAATGTTACAAAATTATGATAAATAGGACAAGAAAGGAGTAGTAGATATGTTTAAGATTCATTCACCTTATGAGGCAAAAGGTGATCAACCTAAAGCAATTAAAGAACTTGTAAACGGGTTAAAAGAAGGAAAAAAAGAACAAGTATTACTTGGTGCAACGGGTACTGGTAAGACTTTTACAGTTGCTAATGTTATTAAAGAAATTAATAGACCTACTCTTGTTCTTGCTCATAATAAAACACTTGCAGGGCAGTTATATTCGGAATTTAAAGAATTGTTTCCTGATAATGCAGTTGAGTATTTTGTTTCATATTATGATTATTATCAACCAGAAGCATATGTTCCTTCTACTGATACTTTTATTGAAAAGGATTCTTCTATTAATGATGAAATTGATGAGTTAAGACATGCTGCCACTAGTAGTTTGATTTCTAGGCGTGATGTTATTGTAGTAGCAAGTGTTTCTTGTATTTATGGTATTGGTGAAAAAGAAGAATATGAAAATAAAATGCTTACTTTAAATGTAGGAGATGAAATAAATAGAGAAGATGTATTAGTAAAACTTGTTGAGATGTTATATGAGAGAAATGATATGGATTTCAAACGTGGTACATTTAGAGTTAGAGGGGATGTTTTAGAGATTATTCCTGCTTATCAAAATACTACAGGTTATCGTATTGAATTTTTTGGAAGTGAGATAGATAGAATTAGTGAAATAGATGCTTTAACTGGAGTAGTTCTTAATAATAAAAAAACTATAAGTATTTTTCCAGCAAGTCATTTTGTTATTAGTGATGAAAAGTTACAAGCTGGTATTAAGAGAATAAAAAGTGAACTTAAAGATAGACTTGCAGTATTAAAAGAAGAAAATAAACTTGTTGCGGCAGAACGTCTTGAACAAAGGACTAATCATGATATAGAAATGTTACAAGAGACTGGGTTTTGTTCTGGAATAGAGAATTATTCTGCTCCTATGGCAGGAAGAAGTGCTGGAGAGACTCCTATGACTCTTATGGATTTCTTTCCTGATGATTTTTTACTTGTTGTTGATGAATCTCATGTTACTCTTCCACAAGTTAGAGGTATGTATAATGGAGATAGAGCACGTAAAGAAAATTTAGTTGAGTATGGATTTAGACTTCCTAGTGCTTTAGATAATAGACCATTAAAGTTTGATGAGTTTGAGAAAAAGATAAACCAAGCAATTTATATTTCAGCAACCCCAGGAGATTATGAACTTGAAAAAACTGGTGGTAAATATGTTGAACAGATTATTCGTCCAACTGGACTTTTAGATCCAACTGTTGAAGTTCGTAAGAGTGAAGGACAAATTGATGATTTGATTGGTGAGATTAAAGATAGAATAGAGAAAAATGAAAGAGTTTTAGTTACCACTCTTACTATTCGTATGAGTGAGGAACTTACTAATTATTTAAAAGAGTTAGATATTAAGGTTGCATATCTTCATTCTGAGATTAAAACACTTGAAAGACTTCAAATTATACATGATTTACGTATTGGTAAGTATGATGTTGTGGTTGGTATTAATTTACTTCGTGAAGGTATTGATATACCTGAGGTTAGTTTGATTGCTATAATAGATGCTGATAAAGAGGGATTTCTTAGGAGTACTAGAAGTTTAATTCAAACGATTGGACGTTGTGCAAGAAATGCTAATGGTCATGTTATTATGTATGGTGATAAGATAACTGATAGTATGAGAGAAGCAATAGATGAGACTTTAAGACGTAGAAAAATACAAGAAAAATATAATAAGGATAATAATATTATTCCTACTACTATTAATAAAGAAATAAGAGAAGTTATAAGTAATGTAGATGTTAGTGAAAAGAAATTTGAGAAAATAAGTAAGAAGGAAAAAGTTAAAGATATGGAAATGATAGAGTCTGAAATGAGAGAAGCAGCAGCTAATCTTGACTTTGAGCGTGCTATGGAATTACGTGATATATTATTTGAAATGAAGAGTTCATAGTAGCTCTTTTAATTTTGAAAAATTTATTTTATAATATATATTAAGGATGGTTGCTTATGAAAAAAAAGAATAAAAGAAATTTATGTATTTTTGGAATAGTTTTGTTAATATTTATTTTATTTTTGGTTATAATATTACCTAAATATTTATATGGTAGAAGTTTGCTTTCTTATTATATTCAAAATGAAAATTATGGTAGAGTATATGGAAAGTTTAATAATATTTATGATATGCCTAATGTTCTTAATTATAAATTTATGCTAGGAAGATTTTTTTCATTTATTATAGTGGTTTGTTATATTATATTTATTTGTTGGATAAGAAAAAATATTAAAGGTAATAGGAAATTTATTTATCCATTTATGTATTTAGTCTTATTATTTATAATATATTTTTCATATTTATCTTTTGTTAGAATGTGGGTTTGTGTTGATAAGGTTAATATTTTGCTTGCACCTATTAATAATTTTTTACTTTCAAATTATGTATTTAAAATTATATTTACACCATTTAATCCTTTTAATATTATGTTTGCTGTTCTAGTTAAAATAGGAGATATAGTAGACTTTAATAGTTCTAAAGCTAAAAATAAAAAAATGATTAGTAATACTAGAATTTTGGAAATTGCTAGTGGTATATTTGTGATTCAAGTTTTGTTTATGATTTTATTTATTTTGATTTTTTAGAAAGAGAAAATTAATTTTTCTTTTTTATTTTGTAATTTAAACTTTATAAAAAGTGTGTTATAATATGAGCCGTAGGTGATTAAAAGTGGAAGATAAAATTGTTGTAAAAAGAGCACGTGAAAATAATTTAAAAAATGTAAGTATTGAGATACCTAAAAATAAGATGACTGTTATGACTGGAGTTAGTGGTAGTGGTAAGAGTTCTCTTGCTTTTGATACTATTTATGCAGAAGGGCAGAGAAGATATGTTGAGAGTTTATCTGCTTATGCTAGACAATTTTTAGGTGGTTCTGAAAAACCTGATGTTGATAGTATAGAAGGACTTTCTCCTGCTATATCAATTGATCAAAAAACTACTAGTAAAAATCCTAGAAGTACAGTTGGTACAGTTACTGAGATTTATGATTATTTGAGACTTTTATTTGCTCGTGTTGGAGTTCCTTATTGTCCTAATCATCATATTCCTATTACTTCTCAAAGTGTTGAAGAGATGGTTAATAAGCTACTTGCATATGATGAGGGAACTAAGATGATTATTATGTCTCCTGTTGTACATGGAGAAAAAGGTACTCATAAAGATTTACTTGATAATCTTAGAAAAGAAGGTTATGTTAGAGTTAGAGTAAATGGTGAGATTAGAGATTTGTCTGAAGAAATAGAACTTGAGAAAAATAAAAAAGATAAAATAGATGTTGTTATTGATAGAATTGTTTTAAAAGAAAATATTAGAAGTAGACTTCATGAGTCTATTGAGACTGCAACACGTCTTAGTGATGGTAAAGTTGTAATTCAAATACTTGGTGATAAAAAGCGTGAATTAGTATTTTCTGAGGCTTTTGCATGTCCATATTGTGAGTTTTCACTTCCAGAGTTAGAGCCTAGAATGTTTAGTTTTAATGCACCTTATGGGGCTTGTCCTGATTGTAAGGGACTTGGTATAAAACTTAGAATTGATCCTGATTTAGTAATACCTGATAAAGATTTATCTATAAATGAGGGATGTATTAAAACTCTTAGTGATGATCAAGGTAATTTATATTATAAAAAGTTAAAATGTGTATGTGATCATTATAAAATTTCTATGGATAAACCTTTTAAGAAGCTTACTGCTCGTCAAAAGGATATTGTTTTATATGGTACTAGTGAACCTATTAAGTTTAATTATCGTACTAAGAGTGGAAATATAATGAATAATGTTGATTTTTATGAAGGAATTATTAATAATCTTGAAAGACGTTATATGGAAACTAGTAGTGGATGGATAAGAGATTGGCTTGAGAATTATATGGTTGAACTTGTTTGTGAGAGTTGTCATGGAGCAAGACTTAATGATGATGTATTAGAAGTTAAAATTGCAGGTAAGAATATATATGAAGTTACTACTATGAGTATTAAAGAATTACTTGTTTTCTTTGATAATCTTGAACTTAGTGAAGAACAAATTAAGATTGCTGATTTGATACTTAAAGAAATTAAGTCTAGACTTTTATTTCTTTCTAATGTAGGACTTGAGTATTTGACTCTTTCACGTAGTGCAGGTACTTTATCAGGAGGAGAAGCACAAAGAATTAGACTTGCAACTCAAATAGGTTCTAGACTTACTGGAGTTTTATATGTATTAGATGAACCTAGTATTGGACTTCATCAAAGAGATAATGATAAACTTATTGCTTCTTTATTACAAATGAGAGATTTAGGTAATACACTTATTGTTGTTGAACACGATCATGATACTATGCTTGCGGCTGATTATTTAGTTGATATTGGACCAAAGGCAGGAGACTCTGGTGGTCGTGTTGTTGCGTGTGGTACACCAGAGGAAGTTATGAAGTGTGAGGATAGTTTAACTGGACAGTACTTAACTGGTAAAAAATGTATTGAAATCCCTAAAAAGAGAAGAAAAGGCATTAAAAAATATTTACAAGTTAAGGGTGCTGCAACTAATAATTTAAAAGATATTGATGTTAAGATACCTCTTGGAACATTTACTTGTGTTACTGGAGTTAGTGGTAGTGGTAAGAGTTCTTTAATTAATGAGATTCTTTGTAAAGCAGTTAGTAAAGAATTATATAAATCTAAGCCTAAACCTGGTGAGTAT
Source organism: uncultured Bacilli bacterium (assembly GCA_947623665.1). GTDB lineage: Bacteria > Bacillota_I > Bacilli_A > RF39 > UBA660 > CANRDQ01. Next base: position 31,164 of record CANQHJ010000007.1, on the reverse strand, counting down.
AAGAAAATACTTGGACTTAATAATATAGATAAGCTTGTTCAGATAACTCAAAATCCAATTGGACGTACTCCTCGTAGTAATCCAGCTACTTATACAGGTGTTTTTGATGATATTAGAGAATTATTTACTAATACAAAAGAAGCTAAGATGTATGGATTTGAGAAGAATCGTTTCTCTTTTAATGTTAAAGGAGGAAGATGTGAGGCTTGTAGAGGTGATGGTGTTAAGAAAATAGAGATGCATTTTTTACCTGATGTTTATGTACCTTGTGAAGTGTGTGGTGGTACTCGTTATAATAAAGAAACTTTAAACATAAGATATAAGGATAAGAATATTGCAGATATTTTAGATATGAGGGTTAGTGAAGCACTTAAGTTCTTTGAAAATCATACTAAGATTAAAAATAAACTTAAAGTATTAGAAGAAGTGGGACTTGGTTATATTAAACTTGGACAGAGTGCTCCTACACTTTCTGGAGGAGAAGCTGAGAGAGTAAAACTTGCTAAAGAATTACAAAAAAAAGCAACAGGTAAAACTTTATTTGTATTAGATGAACCAACAACTGGACTTCATACTGATGATATTAAAAGATTACTTGCAATTTTACAAAAAATAGTGGATAATAAAGATACGGTTATAGTGATAGAACATAACTTGGATGTTATAAAAGTTGCTGACTATATCATAGATTTAGGACCTGAGGGTGGAGACTTAGGTGGAGAAGTAATTGCCTGTGGTACACCTGAAGAAGTATCTAAAGTTAAAGGTTCTTATACAGGAAAGTATTTAAAGAAAATATTGTAGAGGTGAAGAATATGCGATTAGTTATTATTGACAAAGAAAAACATAAAGTAAGAATTAATCGCTTTTTTAGATGGCTTCTTTATATGATTGGATATACTATAGTATTTATTTTTGTGGGTTCTTTTTTTAAATCTTTTTATATAGATACAGCTCATCACTATTTGATTTATCCAGCAGTTGCAGTTTTGATAATATATTTTTTAAATCAAACTATAAAACCAATACTTGTTAGTTTAACTATTCCAATAACGGGTGTTACACTAGGACTTTTTTATCCTTGTATAAATTTATTTATTTTAAAACTTACTGATTGGATACTTGGTAGTCATTTTCAACTTTATGATACTTTTATAGCACTTTTTATTGCAGTACTTCTTTCTATTATGAACTTTTTGATGGAAGAGTTAGTAATAAAACAAATAATAAAGAGGGTGAAACGTTATGAATAGGATTGCAGTTGATTTAGGATTTATTCAAATTTATTGGTATTCTATTTTTATGTTTATGAGTATTTTAGTTGGTGCAATTATTTGTTATTTTGAGATGAGGAAAAGAGGTATAAGTGATACTTTTTTGACTAATTTGATATTTTACAATGTAATATTTGGAATAGCAGGTGCAAGACTTTATTATGTTTTATTTAATTTTAATTTGTATAAAAATAATCCAGTTGAAATGCTTGAAATTTGGAATGGAGGACTTGCAATACATGGTGCAATAATTGCTGGTACAATAGTTACTTTTATATATTGTAAAAAGAAAAAACAAAGTGTTTTAGAAATTTTTGATATTATAGTAGTTGGTCTTATTATTGGTCAAGCTATTGGTAGATGGGGAAATTTCTTTAATTCAGAAGCATATGGTGCAGTTACAACTTTGGAAACTTTACAAAGCCAGGGTATTCCTAAATTTATTATAGATGGTATGTATATTATGGGTGCATATCATCAACCTACGTTTTTTTATGAATCTGTTTGGAATATGTTTGGATTTTTAGCTATGATAATTATAAGACGTTTTTATCCTTATTTAAAAGTAGGACAACTTACTGCCTTTTATTTGATTTGGTACTCAACTGCTAGATTTTTTATTGAAGGTATGAGGACAGATAGTTTAATGTTGTCATCTTTTAAAGTTGCTCAAATTGTTTCAGTTATATTATTTATTATAGGTATAGTTTTATTTATCGTTAGAGGTATGGGTTCTAACTTTGATAATTTATATAATGGAAAGAGGGTGCAGGAAAGTGAATCAAACGCATTATGATGTAATTATTATAGGAGCAGGAGCAGCAGGACTTACTGCGGCTCTTTTCTTAAAAAGATCTTCTATTAATTGCTGTGTTATTGAAGGAGGAGCACCAGGTGGTCAAATGTTAAAAGCTCCTATTATTGAAAATTATCCAGGAGTTTCTAAGATAAGTGGTATTGATCTTGCTAAAAATATGCTTAATCAAGTTAATGAGTTGAAAGTTGATTATGTGGCTGCAAATGTTTTGTCTATAAAAATAGAAGATAATATTAAGAATGTTGTTACTGATAAGGGAACATTAGGAGCAGAGAAGATTATTATTGCAACAGGGCGTATTCCAAAAACTTTTGATTTTTTAAATCCGGCTTTAGAGGGAAGAGGTATTAGTTATTGTGCTATATGTGATGGACCTTTATATAAAGGGCGTGATGTTGTAGTTATTGGTCAAGGAGATTCTGCAGTAGAGGCAGTGTTGTATTTATCTTCATTTGTTAATAGTGTAACTTTGATTTGTAAAGATGATTATTTGAAAGCAAAAGATATGTATCAAGATCATTTAAAATATTTAAATAATTTAAAAATATTATATAAAACTAATATTTTGTCATTTAAGGAAGAAAAGGGTTGTGTTGTTGGAGTTGAGACTAATAATGGTATAATTAACAGTGATGGTTGTTTTATATTTATTGGGCACACTCCTGCAAGTGAAGTATTTAAAAATTTAAATATTACAGATAAAAATGGATATATTGAGACTGATAATAATATGCAGACTCAAATTAAAGGGGTTTATGCTATTGGAGATGTTAGGTGTAAAAAAGTATTTCAACTTACTACTGCAGTAGGAGATGCAACTACTGCTGCAGTTAGTATCATAAAAGAATTATCTGAATAGCGAGAGGAGAAAATATTATGCAAAAAAAAGTTGTTGTTTTAGGTGGAGGAACTGGAATGTCTTTCTTATTAACTGGACTTAAAGATTTTCCAGTAGATATAACTGCAGTTATTACTGTAAGTGATAATGGAAGAAGTACAGGTAAATTAAGACGTGAATTTAATATGCCTGCAGTAGGAGATATTAGAAAAGTTATTACTAATCTTTCTTCTATTGATTCTGATATAAAAGAAATGTTAGAGTATCGTTTTTCTACTACTAGTGATTTGAATGGTCATGCTGTTGGTAATTTAATACTTACTTCACTTTTTAATATTACTGGTAGTTTAAAAGATTCTATTGATTCATTAAGTAAGTTATTAGATGTAAGACATAGAGTTTTACCTATATCGGAAGAGGCTGATTTAACTTTGATGGGAAAAACTGTTGAAGGGGATGTTATTGAGGGTGAAGAACAAATAACTGAATCTCGTCGTAAGTTTAAAAAAATTTATTATAAAAAAGAACCTAAGGTATTAGATGAAGTGCTTGATGCAATAGAAGAGGCTGATTTAATTATCTTTAGTATGGGAAGCCTTTATACTAGTATTTTACCTAATATAATTTGTAAAGAAATTAAAAAAGCTTTAAATGAAAGTAAAGCTCCTATTATGTATCTATGTAATGCTATGACTCAACCAGGTGAGACTGATAAGTTTAGTGTGTCTGATCATGTTAAGCTATTAAATAATTATCTTGATAAAAGAAAAGTTGATGTTGTTATTGCAAGTAATACAAAAATAGATCCAGAAATAGTAAAAATATATGAAACGGAAGAACAAAAAGATCAAGTAGTAATAGATCATGATGAATTAGAAAAACTTGATATTGATTTAATTGAATCTGATATGCTTACTGTAATTGATGGAGTTATTAGACATAATTCGTTAAAATTAAGTTCTTGTATTTTTTCATATTTAATGAGGGATTAGAATGTCTTATACTACCAAAATAAAAAATGAGATTACTGATAAAGAATATCCTGCAACAGAAATGATTGCTTTAATATCTGGATTTATACGTAATAATGGTTATTTAAAATATAATAGATTTTTTATGACTACTGAAAATGTAAAAACTAAAGATTTTTTGTGTAATTTTTTTCAAAATAAATATGATATACCAGTTGAAGTGGATGAGACTGAAAGTAATAATTTTTCTAAAAAAAAATTATATGTAATTAGTTTTGATGATAAAGATTTTGAAATTTTAAATAGTTTAGGTTATTCTTCCAATGGAGAAATTTTAGATGTGCCCAGTTCTTATATTGTAGATGGTAATGCAGAGATTAGAGGGTATCTTAGAGGTGTTTTTTTAGCAAGTGGTTCTATTAATGATCCAAAGACATCTCAATATCATATGGAAATGTTAGTTGATAGGCCTAGTGAGGCTGTGTTTGTACAGAAAATTTTAAATATATTTGATATGAATGCTAAGATATTAAATCGTGGTAAGGGATATATGGTATATTTAAAGGAAGCAGAAAAGATTAGTGATTTTATTAAAATTTTGGGAACTAATAAGGCAGTTATGTATTTTGAGGATATAAGAATTTATCATGATCAAAAGAATAGAACTAATAGACTTAATAATTGTGAACAAGCAAATGTGGATAAAATTGTTTCTGCGGCTTCAGTTCAACTTAAGCATATTGAGGTTATTAGAGATAATATGGGGGTTGATCTTTTAGATGATAAGACTCGGGAAGCTTTAATTTATAGAGAAAAATATCCAGAAGCATCTTTAAAAGAGTTAAGTGAAATTATTTCATTAGAAAGTGGAAATAAGATTACTAAATCAGGTCTTAATCATAGATTTAGAAAAATAAAAGATTTAGCAGAAAAATTTGAAAAAAAATAAATGTACATGGTGCTGTACATTTTTTTAGTTGTTATTTATTAATAAAATTGAAATTAAATCATCTATTTTGTTTATTTTCTTATCATTATTATTTATTGTACCAAATCCATATGCTGCATATATAAAAGGAATACCTACTGATTCTGCTGATAGTTTATCTGTGTTTGTATCTCCTATATAAATAGGATTTTTTAAATTGTTTCTTTGAATTAGTATTTTAATATTTTCTTCTTTTTTTGTATTTGTATGTTCATTACTTTGATAATCTGTAAAATATTTATATAATTTACTACTTTGTAAAAATGCTTTTATGTAATTATCTGATTCAGTATTACTTACAATAAATAATTTAAAATGTTTAGAAAGAGTTTTTATAGTATCTTCTGTGTTTGGATAAATATTTCCTCCATGTTCAAATAAATAATTTGTAATATTATTAAATGCTTCAATAGTATATTTTTCTCTTTTTTGTTTATTTAAATTTTTAAAATATAATTTAGTTACTTCGTCAAATGTTTTTCCCATTCCTTCTTTTACTATATCTTCAGTAATTGTATTTTCATTATATTTGTCTGATATTTTTTGAAGCTCATTTGTTGTAATATTTAGAGTATCCCAAAGTGTTCCATCTAAGTCGAATATTAAGCTATCATATTTTTTCATAAAGTGTTTATTATCCATAAAATCTTTTTAAATAAAGATTGTCTTTGTCTATAGTTAATATAATGAAATCTGGATCTTCAATAGATAAAATATTTTTTCCATATTTACTGTTAAGAGGTCCAAAATTAAGGGAATGGTTAGGACTTGTAATTAGTTTTTTATGTAAAAATAAGCTATCTCCTACTTTGGGTTTTTTTTCTATGTCATAAAAGAGTATATGAAACTTGTATACATTATTATCTTTATCACGTAATAAATAATTATTTTTTTCTATGTTTTCTATAATTAACCTAGTCATCTTGATTTTCCACCTCTTTCATTTATGGATTGTTCTGTATAATAATTTTGGTAGCACTTACATAAAGGATCTTCATTTAAGCTAGAAATAGTAAGTTCTTGTAGACATCTATGATTAAAAGCATTTGTTAGAAAGTATTGTCCATTTTTCTCTAACTGAGGTGCAACAAATCTTTTAATTTTATGATTCATATAGGAAAAGTTTTGTCCTACTTTTTTTAACTGAGGAAAAATCAATTCTTCTGTACTTTCGTTGTAACATAGGCATCTATCACCAAACTCTTCTACTTTATCCATGTGAATTTCTTTTAAGGATTCACAAGTATATAAGAAATTATTTTTAACTTTTTTAACATTATTCATTTCAATTTGTTGTATGTTACGACATTCTGATAAAAAATTGTTATCAATTTCTTCTATTTCATTGTTAACTATACCAATTATACTATTGCTTTTATTAAGTTCAATGTCAATTTTACCGTTGTTATTAGTTGTAAAATGTAGAATTCTATTTCCGTTTTTCTTTTCTATTTTAACACTATTTACATCTTTCATACTATCAACGAAACTGTCTTGTATACTATCATCACAAAGACTAATTTTTCCTGTTTTTAAATCAACTAAAAAGTAATCCATTAAAATATATTGTTCAGGAGGATATTTATCCTTTATTACAGAATTATTATCAATAATTGTATTATTTGGTCCATAGTAAACATTATGGATACCAAATGTATTACATTTATAAAATTTGTTATCTATTTTTTTATAATCTGGTATTTCAAAATCTTCAAAACTTATATTTTCTTTTAGTCCATAGGTATTATTAAAGGCAGTTGTTAAACCAGGTATTATGTTATCTAAATCGTTTGAAAAAGTTGCATCTGGTTCATTAACAGTATGATTATATCTATTCTTTATAGATAAGGTACAATATTCATCTTTAGTAAATTGAATAGAGATTACAGAAGTACCATATAAGTCTTGTCTTTGTGGGTTTGGGAAATCTTCTCTTTTAATGCTATCTACATCTTTTTTTACTGCAAAAAATACATGACAATCTTCTAGTCTACCACCATTAAAAGTACAAAGTTGTTCATTTTCTTTGTAATATTTAGTAAAATATTGAATTTCTTCTTCACTTTTACATTCATATAAAATATATCCGGCTTCATCTAATAGTTCTTTTGGTGTTTTAGACGTATCAGGATAACATGTATCCATTCCAAGACCAGAGGCAATATATATATAGTTTTTAAATTTACTTACTAAATCATTAGAAACTAAATCATCATATAAACTACGATTTACTTCAAAGTTTTCAAGTAATAAACTAGAAAGAAGTCCTTCTTCTTGTAGAATTGTAGGAAATAAACTTCGACATAATTTTGCCATGTTTTCTCCATATTTCTTTTTAATTATTTTTAAATCTTTATTCATGACTTTCTCCATTTTCTTTGACTTTGTTATTATCTTCACTTTTATTATAAATTAACATAATTAGTAAATAGATTCAATGTTTACGGTAAAAAAATATATGTTAAAATGTAAAAAAAATAGCCTTTATGACTATTCTTTATTTTTTAGTATTTTATCGATTATACCATAATCTAGCGCTTCAGTTGAGGACATGAAATAATCTCTTTCTGTATCTTGTTTTATTTTTTTTAGTGGTTGTTTTGTGTTTTTTGAAAGTATTTTACTTAGTTTTTCTTTTGATTTTAATATTCTTTCTGCTGCTATTTGTATTTCAGTTGCTTGTCCTTTTGCACCTCCTAGTGGTTGGTGTATCATAACTTCTGCATTTTCTAAAGCATATCTTTTATTTTTTTGTCCACTTGATAGGATAAATGCTGCCATAGATGCAGCCATACCTACTACTGTTGTTGATACATCACTTTTAATAAAGTTCATAGTATCATATATGGCAAGACCAGATGAAATTTCTCCTCCTGGAGAATTTATATACATGTTAATGTCTTCGTTACTAATAGAGTCTAAATATAAAAGTTCTGCAATTATAGTAGAGGCAGTATCTTCATTTATTTCTCCATTTAATAAGATAATTCTATCTTTTAATAATTTTGAAAAAATATCGTAACTTCTTTCTCCTGTTATTTCTTTATCTATTACTACTGGAACTAAACTCATTTTCATCACCTAGTAATATATTAGTTAAAAAAACATAAAATATACATATAAATTTTGTAAAGTTGTGTTATAATTATAGTACAATAGGGGAGATGTTTATGTTTGATACTATTAAAGTTATGATTGATGGACTTGAAGAGGAAGTAGAAAAAGGTACAACTCTTGATGAATTATCTAAGAAATATTGTATTAATAGAAAATATCCTATTATTTTAGCACGTGTTAATAATAGAATTAGGGAACTTAATTATTCTGTTGTACAAAATAAAAATCTTGAATTTTTAGATTGGACTACTGCCTCAGGAAATAAAGCATATATTAATGGCCTTTTATTTTTACTTTCTTATGCAGTAAAAGAGTTATTTGGTAATAATGCAGAAATTTATGTTTTGCATTCTATTGATAAAGGTATTTATATAGAAACAAATTTTAAATTAAGTGAAGATGTTCTTAAGAAAATAGAAGAAAAGATGAAAAAAATTGTATCATTTGATATGAAGATTACTAAAGTAGAAGTCGATAAGAATGATGCAATTAATTATTTTACTAGTATGAATGATTTAGTAAAAGTTAATGTTATGAGATATGTTACTAGTACTACAGTTACTTTATATAAATTAGGTGATTTATACGATTACTTTTATTATTATATGCCTATATCTACTGGATGTCTTACTTCTTTTGAGTTTACATATTTAAATGAGAAAGGGTTTGTATTAAGATTTCCTACTATATATATTCCTGATAGAATAAAAGAATATAAACATAGTGGAGATATATTTTCTATTTTTAGAGAAATACAAGATTCTAATAGATTAATGGGTATTAATACTTTAGCTGATTTGAATAATATTATTTCAAATAGTAAAGCTAATGATTTAATTAGAGTTAGTGAAATAATGCAGAATAATAAATTATGTGAGCTTGTTAAGAGTATTTATGAAAAGAGAGATAAAATAAAAATAGTTTTAATTGCAGGACCATCATCGTCTGGTAAGACTACTACTAGTCGTAAATTGTGTTTACTTTTTAAAAGTTTTGGTATGAGACCTATTACTCTTTCTATGGATGATTATTTTGTAGAAAGAAGTGATACTCCTGTAAACGATAAGGGTGAGCCTGATTTTGAGTGTTTGGAAGCAGTTGATCTTGAACTTTTTGATAGACAAGTTTCTGAACTTTTAGATGGTAAAGAGGTAGTTGCACCTACATATAATTTTGTTTTTGGAAAAAAAGAGTTTAATAATAATATAAAACTTTATAAAAATAGTATTATTATAATTGAAGGTATTCATGCTTTAAATGATAAAGTATTACCTAGTGTTGATGATGATAAAAAATTTAAAATATATTTATCTGCTTTATCTGAACTTAATATAGATAATCATAATAAGATTTCTACTACTGATCATAGACTTTTAAGACGTATAATTAGGGATAATAGGACAAGGGGTTATAATGTTGATAATACTTTAAAACTTTGGCCTAAAGTACGTGAGGGAGAAGAAAAATATATATTTCCTTTTCAATATAATCCAGATGTTACTTTTAATACAGCATTGATATATGAGATTGGTGTTTTAAAAACTTATGTTGAACCTCTTTTATATTCTGTTGATAATGATTCAGAATATTATGAAGAAGCTAAAAGATTACTTAATTTCCTTAGGAATTTTTTACCTATACCAACGGATGCAATTCCACAAGACTCAATACTTCGTGAATTTATAGGTGGTAGTTGTTTTCATGAATAAAAATATATACAAAATTGGAGTTGTACTTCAAAATGTATGTATTTTTTTTGACATTTGGTTTTAAAAATATAATTTACAAACATAATAATGAGTGATAGAATAAATTTAGGAGGTAAGATAAATGATAAAAGTTGCTATTAATGGATTTGGAAGAATTGGTAGATTAGTTTTTAGATTACTTGAGGAAGATGATAATTTTGAAGTTGTTGCAATTAATGATTTAACAGATGCAGAACAACTTGCTTATTTATTAAAATATGATACTAATCATAGAAATTATCGTGTTAATGAAATTAGTTATGAAGATGATAAAATTGTTGTTGGATCTCGTAAAGTAACTGTATATGCTAAGACTGATCCTAAAGAACTTCCTTGGAGTGATTTAGATATTGATGTAGTATTTGAGTGTACTGGACTTTTTACAAGTTTGGAGAAAGCAAGTGCTCATATAGAGGCTGGTGCTAAGAAGGTTATTATTTCTGCTCCTGCTAAGGGTGATGTTAAAACTATAGTTTATAATGTTAACCATGATATTTTAACAGGAGATGAAAAGGTTATTAGTGCAGCAAGTTGTACTACTAATTGTCTAGCACCTGTTGTAGATGTTTTAAATAAGAAGTTTGGTATAGTTAAAGGATATATGACAACGGTTCATGCTTATACTAATGATCAAGCAACTCTTGATATTGCACATAAAAAAGGTATTAAAGCACGTCGTGGTAGAGCTGCTGCTATGAATATTATTCCAGCATCTACTGGTGCTGCTAGTGCTATTGGTAAGGTTATACCTGAATTAGAAGGTAGACTTGAGGGTGGTGCTATGAGAGTTCCAGTATCTACTGGTTCTGTTGTTGATTTAGTTTTAGAACTTAAAACTAATACTACAGTAGAAGAAGTTAATCAAACTTTGAAAGATGCTAGAAGTGAGACTTTAGATTATACTGAAGATCCTATTGTATCAAGTGATGTTATTGGTTCTAAATATGGTTCTGTTGTAGACGGACTTTCTACTAGTATTTGTGAGGTTGATGGTCGTCAACTTGTAAAAGTAGTTTCTTGGTATGATAATGAAATGAGCTATACTGCTCAAATGGTTAGAACAGCAAAATATTTAATGGAAATTTAAAAAAAATTAAAAACTTTGAAATTTGTTAATTGAATAAGTTTTAAAAACAGAAATAATAAAATTCATATATTGAAAAAAATATTTCTGTTTTCTTTTTGAATTAAAATTGATAAAATAGTGATTTTACAAGATAAGAACAATAGTGTATAGTGTTTTTTGGAAAGGAGGGTAGAAGGTTTTACAACTTAATTATCGTTTGACATATTAATCAAATATTTAGACTTTATAGTGAATTAATTATAATATTAAAAATATTATACATGTTTTCTTAAATCATAAAAAAACTGAAATAATAATCAGTTTTTTTATTTTTTTTAAATATTGTGTTGTTTGTAAGTTAGTTTGCATGATACAATATTTAATAGAAAAGAGGAGGATTTGTGAATGAAGATAATTAGTGATATGGACTTGAAGGATAAAAAAGTTCTTATTAGATGTGATTTTAATGTTCCACTAAAAGATGGGAAAATAATAGATGATAATAGAATAATTATGAGTTTAAAAACTATTAAATATGCTTTGGATAAGGGTGCTAAAGTTATTTTATTTTCTCATTTAGGACGTGTTAAAGAAGAGGAGGACTTAAAGAAAAATAATTTAGAGCCTGTTTCTAAGAGACTTTCTAAATTATTAAAAAAGGATGTTGTTTTTATTCCAGAGACTCGTGGGGAAAAGTTGGAGAGTGCTATTAACAATTTGAAAAGTGGAGAAGTTTTGCTTGTTCAAAATACTAGGTATGAAGATTTGGATGGTAAGAAGGAAAGTAGTAATGATCCTGCTTTAGGACGTTACTGGGCTAGTTTAGGTGATATATTTATTAATGATGCTTTTGGAACGGCTCATCGTATGCATGCTTCTAATGTTGGAATTGCAAAGCATTTGCCTAGTGCTGCAGGATTTTTAATAGAAAAAGAAATAGATGCGTTATCTTCTGTAAAAAAGCCTTCTAATCCATTTATTGTAATTTTAGGTGGGTCAAAAGTTAGTGATAAGATTGGGGTTATTAAAAATCTAGTTAAGAAAGCAGATAAAATACTAATTGGTGGAGGAATGGCTTTTACATTTTTACAAGCAGAAGGTTATGATGTGGGGTCATCAATTATTGATAAAGATAATATAGATTTTTGTAAAGATATTTTAAAAAAGTATCCTAATAAAATAATTTTACCAGTAGATTTTAAAGTTACTTGTGAATTTGTGGATACTGATGCTTATAAAAATAAAGATATTAGTAGCTTTGAATATAATGAGATGGGACTTGATATTGGAAGTGATACAATTAATTTATTTGAAACTTATCTTAAAGATGCAAAAACTGTATTATGGAATGGACCTCTTGGAGTATATGAGTTTTCTAATTTTAAAGTAGGAACAGAAAAAATATTAAAGTTTTTAGTGGATAATAATATTAAGACTATTCTTGGTGGTGGTGATATAGTGGCTGCTGCAGGTGTTCTTAATCTTAAAGATAAAGTTTATCATGCTTCAACTGGTGGAGGAGCAACTTTAGAATATTTAGAAGGAAAAGTTTTACCAGGAATTGATGCAATAGATAAGAAATAGAGGTATATTATGAAAAGAGTATTAGTTTTAAATCCTAAAGATAAAAGTGAGATAAAAAAATTTGAATCATCAGGTATAGATTTAAGTAAAATTTTAGATAAGTCGAAAAGTGAATATACAAATAGTAATCAACTTTATAGAGTTTTATATACACTGGAAGATGGACATGTTAGTGATTATTGTGTTTTAGAATTAACACGTGATCTTAGAACTTCAGTGCTTACTTATCCTACTATGGATCAAGCTAAAAGAACTAGAATTTTAATAGATGAGGCTATATCTGTTGCAGAATATGTTGATAGTGAAAACATTTTATTTACTATTAATAAGGAAGATAATAGAATGAGAAAAATTATGGAAAATCGAGAAGACTTTTCTTGCTTTCCAATAGAGTCTAATGATAAGACTATCTCTTTTATTTATGAGGATGTGAAGAAATTAGGTAGTTATGGAAAATAATAAAACTATAAAAAGAAATGCTTTTGTTTTAGCAGCTATTACTCTTTTGGTATTGTATTTTGTTTTAAAGGATGATTTTAATAATATTGTTGATGCTTTACTTAAAGTAGATTTAAAATATATTTTTATTGCAGTACTTTTATATTTTTTATATATTGCTCTTAGAGCATATATGATATATATTACTGTTGGTGATAAGAAGAAATTTTCTTTATGGGAATCTATTAAACATAATATAATTACACAGTTTTTTAATGGGATTACTCCTTTTTCTACAGGAGGACAGCCTATGGAAATTTATATGCTTACAAAACATAAAATATCTGGTGCTAAGGCATCTAACTTTATAATTCAAAACTTTATGTTTTATCAAATTGCACTTGTTATTTATGGTGCTATTGCAGTACTTTATAATTATATATTTAATTTGTTTCCTAATAATTTATTTTTAAGAGAATTAATCTTTTTAGGATTTTTAATTAATACTTTAGTTGCAATATTTTTATTTTTTGTATCTTGTAGTGAAAAGTTTACTAAAAAAGTTATGAAAGTAATTGTAAATGTTTTAGATAAAGTTAATTTAATAAAAGATAAGAATACTACTAAAGAAAAATGGAAAAAAAGACTTGAAGAGTTTCATAAAAATACTAAAGATTTACTTAAAAATAAAAAAAGGTTTGCTTTAGGAATAATTTTAAACTTTTTTAGTTTAACTTGTTTTTATATAATACCTTTATTTGTTGTTTATAGTTTTCATGATTTTACTAGTTTAAATATTATGGATTCGATAGTAGCATCTGCGTATGTTTTGATAATAGGATCTTTTGTGCCCATTCCAGGTGCTAGTGGTGGTATTGAATATGGATTTTTAAAATTTTTTGGAAATTTTATTGGTGGAAGTATGATGGTTGCTACTTTATTAATTTGGAGAGTCATTACTTATTATTTAGGAATAGTTGCTGGGGGTATTTTATTTAATTTTGATAAGGGAGCTGATTAAATATGAGAATAGGGCTTTTTACAGATTCTTATCCTCCTTATATAAATGGAGTTTCTACTAGTGTTGCTATGCTTAAAAGTGCTCTTGAAAAACAAGGACATGATGTTTATTTAGTAACAGTAAGTGATAATGCTTTAAAGTATGAATTAGAAGAAGATGGACATGTTATTAAAGTACCTGGTATTCCTGTTGGGATATATGATTATAGATTAAGTAGGATTTATCCACTTACAATGATTAATACCATGAAAAGTTGGAAACTTGATGTTATACATTCTCATACTGAATTTGGTATTGGTATTTTGGCAAGACTTTTTGCAAAACAATTTAATATTCCACTTGTTCATACATATCATACACTTTATGAGGATTATACTCATTATATTACTCATGGATATTTTGAAAAATCTAGTAAAAAAATAGTAGAGTATTTGACAAAGTTTTATTGTGATAAGACAGCAACTGAGTTAATAGTACCCACTGATAAAATATATAAATTATTTAAGGAAAAATATGAGTTTGAGAAAAATATTAATATTATTCCTACTGGTATAGAAGTGGATAGATTTTTTAAAGAAAATGTTAATGTGAAGGAAGTTAATAGATTAAAGAAAAAACTTGGTCTTAGTAAGAAAGATTATGTTTTAATTTTTGTTGGAAGACTTGCAGAAGAAAAAAATGTGGAATTTTTACTTGATATTTTTGAAAAGTTGGTTAGAAAAAATAAGTCTTATAAACTTTTAATAGTTGGTAGTGGTCCAGATGAAGATAAGTTTAGGGAGATTGCAATTAATAAAAAAATGGGTGATAATGTAATATTTACTGGTCGTGTTCCTTGGGAAGAAGTTCCTTATTATTATCATTTATCTAATTTGTTTTTGACTGCTTCAACTACTGAGACACAAGGACTTACTGTAGTGGAGGCTATGGCAAGTGAAGTTACACCACTTTGTATTAGAGATGAAGCGTTTTTAACTACTATTACAGATGGACTTAATGGTATGATTTTTGATAATAAAAAACAATGTTTTGAACAAATAGAATATTTGTATAAAAATAATTCTATAAAGAAGAAAATGGATAAACAGGCTCGTATTAAAGCAGAACTTTGTAGTTCTAAATATTATGCTGAGAGTGTTTTAAATGTTTATGAAAGAGCAATACTTGAATCTAAGCATAATAGAAATTTACTTTCTAAGTTCGTTGATAAAATTAGAGGTGATGATTAGTGATTTTTATGCTTAATAATAAAAGTAATTTTACAAAGAAAGAATATTTAGATTATCAAAAAAAATTGTTTGCTTTAGATAAGAAAAACTCTTTAGTTGTAGTTTTTCCTAGTAATGTATATTTACCTATGTATGAAGATAATGAAGTAAGGCTTGGTAGTCAAAATGTTAGTAAATATGATTTAGGTTCTCATACAGGGGAAGTTTGTGCATCTCAACTTAAATCTTTAGGTGTAGAATATTCTATAGTTGGGCATAGTGAGAGAAGACGTGATGGGGAAAGTGATAATGATATAAATGAGAAAATTAAAAGATTAGTGGACTCTAATATAAAAATAGTTTTATGTGTTGGTGAGACAATAGATGAAAGAAAAAGTGATAATTTTGTAGATGTTGTTATTGGTCAAATAAAAAGAGCACTTGAGGGAATTGAAATAGATTATAATAATTTGATTGTTGCTTATGAACCAATATGGGCAATTGGTACTGGAAAAGTTCCAACTTCTTTTGATATAGAAAAAATGGCAGTTGCTATAAAAAATACTATTCCAGTAAAAGTTTTATATGGTGGAAGTGTTGATGATGAAAATATAGAATCAGTTTTATCTTCTAGTATAGATGGATTTTTACTTGGAAAAAGTAGTTTAGATGTTTTAAAATTAAAAAGAATGATTGATAAAATATAGTTGTTTGCTATATTTTATTTTTTTCGACAAAACTTTTCAAATTTTTCTCTACCATTTTTGTCGGTTTTACTATATAATTATAATTGCGTGGTAGTATAATGGAAGGAGAGAAGATGAAAAAAACAAGAATTTTGATGATTGATGATAATGTTGAATTAGTTAATGTTGTCAAAGAGTATTTTAAAAATCACGCTGATATTGATATTTCTTTAGAAGCACATGATGGGACAGAAGGTCTTAGTTTGGTTGAGAAGAAGAAAGATGAATATGATTTGATTTTGCTTGACTTAATTATGAATGGTAAAGATGGTATTGATATTTTAAAAGCTATGAAAAAGAAAAAGATTGAGAAAAAAATTATAGTTCTTACTTCTTATAATACACAGGATATGATTAGAAAAGTATCAGAATTTGGAGTAGATTATTTTATATTAAAACCATTTGAACTTTGTGATTTGGAAAGTAAAATTGAAGAAATAGTAGAAGGGTCTGATTATAGTGGTAAAGCAGTTGACTTGTACCATAATAATTTACAGATTTCTATTACTAAAATACTTCATGAACTTGGAGTTCCATCACATATTAAAGGATATCAATATATTAGAGAGGGAGTATTGATGCTTTATGAAAGACCTGAGGTTGTTGGAGGTATTACTAAGGAATTATATCCTGATGTAGCATCTAAATATAATACGACTGTATCTAGGGTTGAGAGAGCAATTCGTCATGCAATTGAAGTAAGTTGGAATAGAGGTAACTGGCAATTAATGGAGGAAATATTTGGTCATAGTGTTGATATAGATAAAGCAAAGCCAACTAATTCTGAATTTATTGTTACAGTTGCAGATAAGCTTAGGCTTGAATTTCATCACCAAAATGTTTGATTAACAAAGACGAGTAGTATTAGTCTTTTTTTTATGTTATAATTTTTTAGTAGGTGATATAGTGATTTTTAGTATTTTATCGTTTATTACATTAGTTATAAGTGTTTGTGTTAAAAAAAGAAGTACATCTTTAATAATTCAGGCATTGAGTTGTTTTTTTGAAAGTATTTATGATTTTTTAATTTATGCTTATACGGGTGCAATCTTAGCTTTACTTAATTTTATTAGAAGTTTTTTATTTGTTAATAAGAATAAATTTAATAAAAAAATATATATGTTATTTTTAATTTTATTTGAAAATATTGTTATTTGTAATTGTATATTAACTTGGGGTGGCTATATTTCAATTTTTCCTACTATAGGTTCAATCATTAGGACTTATTGTTTGTGGCAGAATAAGATGAAGTTAGTTAGATTTTCTGGTGTTACTACTGGAATGTTTTATGGTATTTATTATATTTACTATAATAGTTGGTTTATGGTATTGGGAGATATATTACTAATTGTGATGGGAATTTATTCTTTGTATAAAAATGATTATAAAAAAATATAAGATTTTCATTTTTGTAAGTCTTTTTTCTTGACTCAGAGAGTGTGCTGGTATATACTTAATTTATAAAATATGTTAGGAGGATACAGTTTATGGAACGAAAAATATTAACTTTCCTTCATAAATGGCAAAAAGATATAATTAGGAAACCACTTTTAATTTATGGACCAAAACAAATTGGTAAGACTTTTACTGTACTTGATTTTGGTAAAAAGAAATATAAAAATGTTATTTATTTTAATACTCAAGGTAATAAAGAGTTAATACAATTATTTAAAAAAGAAAAAGCTATTAATAAAATAATACTTAATTTATCTTTAATGAGTGGTGAGACTATATTAAAGACAGATACTTTGATTGTTTTTGATAATGTTGATGATATTGAAATAGTACGTGGTGTTAAACTTTTTGGTAGTGATAATAGTGATTATCATATTATTATGATTACTTCTCGTCGTGAGAATTTGACTAAATTTAAAGGTGAGGAATTACAATTTAAGGGTATGAGTGAGATGGATTTTGAAGAATATCTTTGGGCTCATAATGAGAAAAATTTAGCGCTTTTAATCAGAGAATCTTTTATGAAACACAAAACTTGTCCTTTTCATAAAGTGGCACTTGATTTATTTTATGAGTATTTACAAACAGGAGGACTTCCTGAGGTTGTTTTAGCATCTTCTAAAGGTGTTGACTCTTATAGACTTGATGCTTTAAAACAAAAAACTATAGATCAATATAAAAAAGAAATTGCAATGAATAAAACATTGATAGATATTTCACGTGGTATTGAAGTTTTAGATTCTGTACCAAGACAGCTTGAAAAAGATAATAAAAAATTTCAATATGGTATTTTAGGACATGGTAGGCGTGCTAAGGAATATGAGAAGTCTATTCAATATTTAGTTAATAATCAAATTGTTAATCGTAGTTATAAAATAAAAACGGCAAAGTCTCCACTTAGTAGTTGTAGAGAGATAGATAGCTTTAAGCTTTATTTACTTGATGATGGACTTTTATTTTCTATGTTGCATATGAATGCTAAAACTTTACTTACAAACGAGAAATTAAAAGAGGCATTGTATGAGAATCATATAGCAAAAACTTTAGTTGAAGCAGGATATTCACTTTATTATTATCAGTCTCAAGGAAAGGCAGAAGTTAATTTTGTTATTCAAAATAGAATGGGACAGATTATTCCTATAGAACTTGCAACAAAAGCTAATTCTAAAGCTAAATCTCTTTCTGTTTTTATGAAAAAATTTACTACTCAACAGGCTTATAGAATTACTGAAAATAATTTTTCTACTAAAAAAGAAGTGCGTTATTTACCAATATATGCGGTATTTTGTTTGAATGAAATGATGTATTAAAGGAGGAATTTTTATGAAACTTGTTTTAGTAAGACATGGGGAAAGTGTTTGGAATTTAGAAAATAAATTTACTGGTTGGACTGATGTTGATTTATCAGAGAATGGTATAAAAGAAGCTTATGATGCAGGAGAAAAATTAAAAAAATCTGGTATTGAGTTTGATGTATGTTATACTTCTGTTTTAAAAAGAGCTAATCATACTTTAGATATAATAAAAGAAGTATTGTCATTAGATGTTTTAGTTTTTTATGATTATAGACTTAATGAAAGACATTATGGGGCTTTGCAAGGTCTTAATAAAGCTGAGACTGCTAAAAAATATGGTGATGAACAAGTAAAACTTTGGAGAAGAAGTTATGATGTAGCACCTCCAGCTCTTACAAAGGAAGATGATAGATATCCTGGTAATGATCCTAAATATAAAGATTTGACTGATGAAGAACTTCCACTTTGTGAATCTTTAAAGGATACTTGTAATAGAACTATTCCTTATTATGAGAATGTTATTAAAAAAAGTTTGGAAGATGGAAAAAATGTTTTAGTAGTTGCTCATGGTAATTCTTTACGTTCAATTAGAAAACATATAGATAATATAAGTGATGTTGATATTATGGATTTGGAAATACCTACTGGAGTTCCTTTTGTATATGAATTTAATGAAAATATGGAAATAAAGAAAAAATATTATTTATAGGTGATGTAAATGAATGAATATAGTTGGGATAATTCTGCTAAAGATACTTTGCTGGGAAATGAAAATAAATTAAGTATTGAAGAAATTATAGAATTATATTTACAACGTTGTAGGGAAGTAAAGGATAAGTTTAATAATGATATTAAGTATTTTTATCCTTTTGAGATTAGAGTTAGTCAAATAATTAATAATGTTTTAGAACAGTATTTAGATGGACAAGTTGGAATTGATAGTTTTGAGATTGTGGATGGGATTTCTAATAAATTAGAAGGTATAGAATCGAATGCTATTAATAGTAATGAAGAGTTTGATTCTTATTATGATTGTATTAGAGTTAATTTGGCTGACTTATGGAAAAGGCAAGAAAGTTTTTGGGAACAAAGAGGATTACAACTAGATGATAATAATAATTTCTATTTTCCTAATATTCTTATTGATCAAAATATGAATATAATATCATCTGTTTCTAAGGATACATATACTAGTATTTTTAATGAAGAGAGAAGGTATGGTATTCCAGTATGTGGTGATGATTTGATGGATAAAGTTGTAGAAGAACTTAATAAACATAAAAAAGAACTTATTTCATTGAAAAAACAAAGTGATAAATATAAGTCATCTAATATGATTCAAGTAAAAAAAAGGAAACAAGAATGTTTAGAATATCTTAATGGTATTGTAATAGCACTAGATAATGGTATTAGATTAAATTTGAATATTGGAGAAGAAGCATTTGATATGTCAAAATTCGATCCTTCTTTTGTTGTTTTAAAAAATGTTGGTATTTTGGGACAAGAAGAAATAATAGATGCACATGGGCTTAGTTATAATAATAAAAATCAGTATTTGTTGAGTAGTAGTATACTTGACCATGATAAAATTTATAATTATCAAGAATATAGAGATGATAAGAAATCTATCAAAGAAAAAAGAAAAAAATTGTCATATATGACTGATTCTAAAGGTGCTAGAGAGTTATTGATTCCTTTTGATAAAATAAATGTAGGAGAAGAAGTAAGAATAAGAAAAGTTAATTCAGAGCGTGAAGTAGTAGAATATAAAAAAAGAAAGTTAGAGGAGAAACTTGCTACTACTGGTAAATATGTTTCTTTAGCTAAAAAATGTGAATTTAGTGATTTGGAAGCAAAAAGGTTTTGTAATAAAATGCCTATAAAAGAAGAAGAGTTATTAGAAAAAGGAGAAGATGGTATTTTACGTATTAAAAGTTTTTTTATAGATTATTTGAAATATTTTGATTTAAGTTTTATTACTTTTAAGGATGCTGATATTAGGGGTATAGATTTTACTAATTGTAATGCATATTCTTTGATTCCTAATGAACGTTTTGGATTGCAGGAATGTACGGTGCCATTAGATATGGTGGGTGAAACAGATAAACTTTTTAATGTTTCAAACGTTCCTCTTTATGGTACGAAATTTGTGTGTTCTAATGATGATTCTTTGTTAAGGTTTTATCCGTCTAGTTTTGCAGATGCTTTAATTGATGAAAATACTGTATTTCCTGAACAAATGAAAAAAAGTATAGATGAAATGAGGGCATCAAAGGAAAAAGAAAAAAAAGAGATTGATTTGGAAGATACTTTAGATTTTGGATTTCCTGTATTTAGTTTTGAAGAGTTGCCAATTAAAACTCCTTCTAGAGAACTTACAGAAAAAGAACATGAATTACTTGATAAAGCTATGGAATTAGATAGACAAGCTAAGCAAGCATCAGTTGATTTAAAAGAAGAGACTAAAAATGTTCTTTTGGATTATTTAACTTCTATGGATGAGTATAATAATTTAGGAGGGTCTACACAAGAATATTATAATAAGTTGTATATAAATGAGGAATTATTATTTGATACTAATGAAGAAGGAAAATTATGTGTTAGAGAAGAATTAAAAGAATATCTTAAATATTTTGATTTATATAGATTTACTTTTGAGGGAGTAAATATTGATGGTTTAGATTTTACTAATTGTAATTTAGGTCTTTTTGCACTTGATAAGGTAGATAGTGCAGTGGATGTTAGAATACCAGGTGAGCTTTTAAGTTCTAATGCTAAATTAGAAAATGTTGATATTAGGGGTTCTGATTTTAGTTATTCTAATAGTATGGTTGCAATGCAAAACCCTATTACTTTTATTGATTTTACTGGTGCTATAATGGATGAATATACAGTATTGCCTCAAGAATATGAAGAAAGTAAAAAAGATAAAGAGAAAAGTGAAATTAAATTAACTTTAAATCCAGATGATATACCTGAAACTCCTTCATTATTTGATTTTGATGATAATGTCCAATCTAGAATAAAATAAGGAGAAAATAGTATGATTGAATATTTAGAATTTGCTAAGGATATTAGTTTTAAGGCAAAGGAAGTTATGCTTACATATTTTAATGAAGAAAATGTTTCTTCATATAAAGATGATGATACTATTGTTACAGTTGCAGATAAAATTATAAATGATTATTTAATTGAACAAGTAAAGAAAGTTTATCCTAATCATGCTGTATATGGTGAGGAGAAAAGTTTTGGAGAAAGTGATTATGTCTGGGTATGTGATCCGATAGATGGAACTGCTATGTATGCAAGGGGTATTTTAGTTGCAACTTTTTCTCTTGCTTTGGTATATAAGGGAGAAGTAATTATTGGGGTTGTAATGGATCCTTTTAATGATTGTTTATATACTGCTGTTAAGGGTAGAGGTGCATATAAAAACGATAAAAAAATATCAGTTAGTGATTATAGTCTAACTGATAAAAGAAGTGTTGGATATTTTGATATGTATCCACAAGCTGAATATGATTTATATGATGTTGTTAAAGTACTTAATCAAAAGTGTTATAATGTAAGTCTCGGTAGTATTGTTAGAGGTGGTATTTTAGTTAGTGAAGGAAAGTTTATATTTTCTTTATTTCCTGGTACTGTTTGTAAAAATTGTGATATAGCTGCTGTAAAATTAATAGTAGAAGAGGCTGGTGGTATCGTTAGAAATCTTAAAGGAGAAGAACAATATTATAATAAAGATATTTCTGGAGCTATTATTTCAAATAAAGTTGTATATAATGAGTTATTAGAAATTATTAATGATAATATAAAAATAAAAGGAAGTTACAATAATTAATTTCCTTTTATTATTTTGTTACTTGATTACTTTCTATAATTAATGCTAGTAAATTTTTTATAATTTCTTTTATACTCATTTTGACCTATCCCCTTTCGAATATGTTTGTAATTATACCACATTTTTTCAATTTTGTCAATTTTTTGTTATTAAAATGAGTATTTATGTTATAATTTTATTATGTTGAGGTGAAAAATATGAAATATGATGTTTGTGTTTTTGGTGGATGTGCTCTTGATCAAACTTTCTTTCAAAATCCAGATGGTAGCTATCCAGAAAAACCTAATGAAGTAGCACCAGGTGGCAAGGGTGCTAATCAAGCAGTAGCAGCAGCTCGTAATGGTGCTAAAGTAGTTATGCTTACTAGACTTGGTGATGATAAAATAGGTAGAAAGATACTTTCTAATTTGCAATCTAATATGGTTGATGTAAGTTATATTGAAATGGTAGAAGGTCTTTCAAATGATTATGCTAATATACGTATTGATATAAAGGATAAAGATAATGATATTGAAAGATTTACTGGTGCTATTGATAGTCTTACTGTTGATATGATAGAAAAGTATAAAGATGTTTTACTTGATTCTAAAGTTATTGTGTGTCAGTTAAAATGTCCTAAAGAAACAACAGAGACTTTAATAAATTTTTGTCATGAACATAATAAAATATTAGTACTTACTCCTTGTAGACCAGAAAAACTTAGTGTAAGTGATCCTCATAATTTGGAGTTGATTGATAAAATTAGTTATATTACTTGTAATAAAAAAGAGTGTGAGACTATTTTTGGTACTGATGATATAGAGGAATGTATTAAGAAATATCCTAATAAGTTAATTGTTACTTTAGGTAATAATGGACTTATGTATCATGATGGTAGTAAAGTTATAAAACTTAAATCTATTGATGTTGCAGTTGTTGATACAACAGGTGCAGGGGATACTTTATGTGGTAATTTTAGTGCTTTTCTTGCTAAAGGATTAAAGTTAAGACATGCTCTTAGAAAATCAATGTATGCATCTACTATGAAAATTACTAAAAAAACTGCTCAAGCTGGTATGCCATATATTGATGATTTAGAGAGGTTTGTTTCAAATGTTAGAAATAGGAATTTTCCATATAGTGATGAATTGAATCTTACTTTAAAGATTATTAAAAGAGCTTATGAAAATATAAAATATAATTCTAATTTTGAAATACGTTATAAAGAAGATTCTTCTTTAGTAACTGATGCAGATATTGCTATAGAGACTTATTTAGTTGAGAAAATTAAAGAGAAATTTCCAAATGATAATTTTGTAACAGAAGAAAATTTTTCTGATAATAAGTTAGGTGATAGGACTTGGATTATTGATCCGATAGATGGAACTGCTCATTTTATTAAAAAAGATGGTTTATGGGGAATTCAACTTGCCTTTTATGATAAGGAAGATACTAGATTTTCTGTAATGTATTTTCCTGAGAAAAACAGATTATATTATGCAACACAAAACCAAGGTGTGTATTTAAATAATAATAAAATATTCCCAAGTGATGTAGTAGTACCAGCTTCTTTAGCAATCGTTGAATTTTGTGGTTCTGTTCATAAAAAATATGAAGAAAAGAAAATGTATTTGGAAAATTTGATGGATGGAGGACATTTACAAGTTTCTAATATTTTACATATTAATTCTTCTTGTCTTGCTTATGCTAATTTAGTTTCTGGTTATACTGATGCATTAATATCTTCTGTTGATAGACCATGGGATAATATGCCTGGAGAGTTTATGTGTCGTGAACTTGGTATACCTTTGATGTACTTGGATTTTGATGAAACGCTTAGATTAGTTACAAAAAATGAAGAAATAAAAGATATGCTTTTGAAAAATAAAAGTAAAAATAAAGTTAAAAAGTAATAGGTGGTTATTGTGAGAAAAGTAAAGTTAAAAAATAAAAAGATTATAATAGTGATAGTTATAATTGTATTAATTATTATTCTTTTTGGTTGTGCTTTACTTTTTTCTTATATGTCTTTGAATTTAAAAATTAATGGAAAGTCAAGTGAAAAATTAGAGGTAAATGAAAATTATAAAGATAAGGGTGCTAAGGCTTCTATTTTTGGTAAAAAGTTAGATGTATATACTTTTGGAAAAGTTAATAATAAAAAACTTGGAACTTATAAAATTACTTATAAGAGTAAATATTTATTTTTAAGTAGAAAAAAGAGTCGTAAAGTTAAGGTTGTTGATACTAAAGCTCCAGAGATACTTTTAAATGGATGTAGTGAAGTCTCTTTGCCTCTTGGAGATGATTATAAAGAAGAGGGTTATACTGTTAAAGATAATTATGATAAAAAACTTAATAATAAAGTAAAGATATCTTCTAATATTGATAAGAATAAAGAAGGTAGTTATGAAGTTGTTTATGAAGTTAAAGATTCTTCTTCTAATAAGAGTACTGTTAAGAGAAAAGTTAATGTTGTAAAAAAAGAAGTAGTAAATAATAATTCTAATTCTAAGGTTGGTACTTATATTAAAGGCATTTTAATTGTTAATAAAAAGTATCATTTACCTGCTTCATATAATCCTGGAGTAGATCCTACTGCTGGTGATGCTCTTGCTGTTTTACAAAATGCAGCTAAAGGTGCGGGTTTTAATATGCCTTTACTTTCTGGATTTAGATCATATACAAGACAGACTACTCTTTATAATAATTATGTTAAAAACTATGGTGAGGAAAAAGCTAGTACTTTTTCGGCTAAACCTGGTCAGTCTGAGCATCAAAGTGGTCTTGCTTTTGATGTTGGAGAACTTAGTGATACTTATGGAGATACTCCTGCGGGTCGTTGGCTTGCGGATAATGCTCATAAGTATGGATTTATTATTCGTTATTTAAAAGGAAAAGAAAGTATTACAGGATATCAATATGAACCATGGCATATTAGGTATGTTGGTAAGAGTGTTGCAGAAGATATTTATAAAAGACAAGTTACGTTAGAAGAATATTTAGGTGTTTAATTAGGAGATGATATTATGCCAGTTATTGGAGTACCTATTAGATATGGTGAAGAAGATGGAGTTTCTACACTTTATATTTTTGAGAGTGTAAGGAGAACTTTACAACAAGCAGGAGCAGAGGTTTTTCTTATATTGCCTGTACAAGATGTTGACTTTATGAAGACACCTAATGATGAGTTTCCTTTGCTTACGGATTTAGAGAAGAAAAAAATAAAATCTTATTTGGATAAATGTGATGGTTTATTTTTACCAGGTGGTTCTAAATTTACGCCATATGATAGATATATTTTAGATTGTGCAATAAAGAAAGATATTCCTACTTTGGGTGTATGTTTAAGTATGCAAATGATGAGTTGTTATAAAGAAGAAGTAGAACTTGTTTCTAATGATACTAATATAAATCATAATGTTTCTAGTGGTGAAGTTTGTCATAGTGTTACTATTTTGAAGAATTCAAAACTTCATGATATTTTAAAAGAGGATAAAATTGATGTTAATAGTATTCATAATTATCATGTTATTGATAATCATATTTATAAAAGTGTTGCTTGGAGTGATGATGGGATAATAGAGGCTATTGAACATCCTGATGCAACTTTTAATATTGGAGTACAGTGGCACCCTGAAAAAAATTATTTAAATGATGAAAATTCTAAACGTATTATAGATGCTTTAGTGGATTCTGCTAAAAATTATCATATAAAGATTAAGGATTTTGTACAGATAGAATAAAAAGGAGGTATATAGATGTTAAAAGAGTCTAATATTTTTATAATTATGGATGCTTTAAGAAAAATTATGAATATCTTTTATGGACCTTTTCTTACATTATATTTTATAAAAATATCAGCAGAATCTATTGCTTCTTTGTCCTATTATTATATTATTAGTTTTTTATTTTTAGGTATAGGCGCTTTTGTGATGGGATATATTGTTAGAAAAAAATTTCAACTTATAATGTTTAGGATAGGTATAGTTATTAATTTTATTTATGTTTTAGCAATTATTTTATTAAAGGAAAATATAGTTAATCATTTGTTTTTAATTGCTTTATTATTTGGAATATCTGCTAGTTGTTATTATTATCCTTATAATTTATTGTTAGGTAAAAAAGTAAAAAATAAAATTAGATCTCAATATGAGTTGAATAAAAAAATTGTAATTGCAATAACTGATATAGTAACACCTATAGTTTTAGGTGGTATGATTACTACTACTAATTTTGAGTTTACGGCATTTATTATTTTATTTATGTCTTTACTTCAAATAATACTTTCATTTTGTATAAGACCTATAGAAAATAAAAATTATAATTTTACTCCTATTAAATCTTTGAAAGTATTTAAGAAAAATAAAAATATTATTAATTTATTCATGATTGATTATGTGAGAGGACTTAATATATCTGATAGTGTATTACAAGTTATTTTGACTATTTTAATATTTAATTCATTTAAGACGGACTTTAATGTAGGTATGATTTCATCTTTATCTTATGTTTTAGTAATTGTTCTTGAATATTTATATGTTAATAAAGTTAAAGATAAAAATAATAAAGTTTTATTGTATTCTTTTGCAATTATTCCTATTATTAGTTTACTTTTACTTTCTTGTTATACTAATAATTTTACTTTGATACTTTATTATTTTTGTTATAATGGATTTGTTAATGTGTTATTATTTTTATCTACTGTTAAGATATTTAATATTTCAAATTGTAAAGAAGTAAGAGATGATAATTTAATGGAGTATTGGTCTATTAGAGAATTTCTTCTTAATATGGGAAGAGTTACTGGATATGTATTACTATTTTTGTTTTTTGTTTCAGGAGGGTTTAGTTGTTTATACATATTGATGATGATACTTACATTATCTATTTTTGTTTTAGCGGTTTTACTTAGTGAAACAGATAATTATGATAATATTGATTGATAGTTTTGGAGGAATATTATGTTGTTTGTTTTAGCACAATTTTTTGGACTGATTGCAACTGTTTTTTTAATAGGAAGTTTCCAAACTGAAGAAAAAAATAAATTACTTAATTGTCAGATAATGGCTGGTTTATTGTATTGTTTACAATATTTGTGTTTGGGTGCTTTGAGTGGAAGTTTAATGAATATGATGACACTTATTAGAAATTTAGTTTATAGAAAGTTTGGGGATAAAGTTCCTTTTTGGTGTGTTGGAATTATAATTTTCTTTATAATATTGCTTACTATTTTTTCTTATGATGGTCCGATTAGTGTACTTCCTACTATATCTATAATACTATTTACAATAGCTATTTCTAGAGATAACCTTACTATTATTAGAATAACAGATGTTATTTCTTGTATTTTATTTCTTATTTATAATGTAAAAGTATTGGCAATTACAGGACTGATTGCAACTGTTTTTGAACTTGTTTTTGTTATGAGTGCAATATTTAGATATGATATAAAAAAGGTTAGAAGGTGATTTGATGAAGAGCTTGTTGGTTGTTATTGATTTAGAAAAAGATTTTGTGAATGAGTACACTGAAAAGTTTGTTTCTAAAATAGATAATTTAATAAAAAGTGATAAATTTGATGATGTTGTATTTACTAAGTTTGTTAATAATAATGATAGTATTTTTTATAAAAAATTAAAATATAGAGGTTGTATGAATGAAGATGGAAGTTCAATTGTAGTTGATACTTCTAATTATAAAGTGTTTGAAAAAGATGGTTATACATGTTTAAATGAAGAGTTTAAAAAGTATTTGATTGATAATAAAATAGATAAAATTTATTTGTGTGGATTTGACAGTAGTGCTTGTGTTTTGAAGAGTGCAGTTGATTTGTTTGAGAATAATTATAATGTTTATGTTTTAAAAGATTATTGTATGAGTCATGAAGGAGTTTATTATCATGAAGCTGCAATTAAAATGTTAGAGATTTTTATAGGTAGTGATTATGTTATTTAGATGTATATAATTTATATATATCTTTTTATTTTTTTATCTTGTTTGTATAGAAAATATGTTCTATAATATAGATGAGGTGGTTCAAGTGGAAAAGAAGAGGATTATATTTCATGTTGATGTTAATAATGCCTTTTTATCTTGGAGTGCAATAGATTTATTAAGTAAAGGGTATAAAATAGATATTAGAAATATTCCTGCAGTTATTGGAGGGGATGAGAAAAAGCGTAGTGGGATAGTTCTTGCAAAGAGTCCAGTTGCAAAGCGTTTTGGTATTGTTACTGCTGAGACTATATATTCTGCAAGAAAGAAATGTCCTAATGTGAAAATTTTTCCTCCTAATTTTGGATGTTATTATGAAAAGTCTAATTTGTTTTATAATTATTTGATGCAGTATACTCCTGTAATAGAAAGGTTTTCTGTAGATGAATGTTTTTTAGATATGACAGGGACTAATTATTTGTATAAAGACTATTTAAAACTTGCTTATAAAATAAAAGATGATATAAAGAATATTTATGGTTTTACTGTTAATGTTGGTATTGGTAATAATAAACTTTGTGCTAAAATGGCTAGTGATTTTGAAAAGCCAGATAAGGTACATACTTTATTTTTGAATGAAGTAGAAGAAAAGATGTATCCTTTGCCAGTAAGAGATTTATTTATGGTTGGTAAGAAAACTGCAGAGTTATTAAATAAGATAAATATTAATACAATTGGTGATTTAGCTAATGCTGATATGAAACTTTTGAGAAAACATTTTAAAAATCAAGCTTCTTTTCTTAAAAAAAGTGCAATGGGAATTGACTTTTCAGAAGTAGAGATACGTAGTGATAAAAATGATAGTATTAGTGTAAGTGAGACATTACCTAAGGATATTACGTCTAAAGATGATTTAAAAGAGATTCTTCTTAGACAAACAGAAGAAGTAGGAAGGCAGTTAAGACGTCAAAAACAATATGCTTTAAGTGTTGCAATAATTTTAAAAAATAATATTTTTAAAAGTTATTCTCATCAAAAAACACTTTATAATGTTATAGATAGTAATGAGGATATTTATAAGAATGTTTTAGAACTTTTAGATGAAGGATGGAAAAGAGATCCTATAAGACTTATTGGGATAAGACTTTCTTCACTTAGTAAACAAAAGAATGATCAGCTTACTTTATTTGATAGTAATAGTGATAAAGAAGATAATAATATTCAGTCTATTTTAGATGATATAAATGATAAATATGGTGATTTGAGTATTATGCCAGCATCTATAAAGATAAGTAAGTTTAAAGGAAAAAGTAAAAAAAGAAAGTAATATTTATTTTATAATTTATTTATAGTAATATAATTATTGATAGGAGATGATTAGTATGTTAGGTTATTTAGGAGGTTATTTAGGATTGGAGTTTGTTTCGTTAATAATTAGGGTAGGTATTAATTTTAAATCTGGTGTTAATGAAATGATAACATTAGGAGATAATGGATATAAGTTTAAATTTACTGATAAAGAAAAAGAGATAATGCATAGTGATGATAAAAATAAATCAAAAATGCTGTTAGAAATAAGATCTACTGAAAATAAGCCAAGTAATTTTTCTAAAGTGATGAATGGTATTATGTGTTTTATTCCTGGAGTTAATTTGATTAGACCTATTGTTAATTTAGTAAAGTCGCATAATATAAATTATATTAAAAAAAATATTAATGAAGATAAACTTGAAGAGATGACATTAGAAGAGAAAAAGGCTTATAGTAGTTTAGACAAGACAAGTGAGAAATGTGTTTTTATAGTATCTTTTTTTGCACAAGATGAAAAAGAAAAAAAAGAATTTATGGTTATGTCTGCAACTATGAATGAAAAAAATCCAGTGGATATAAAACAAAATAGAGTTAGGAAGATTGATGAAATTTTTAAAGATAATCCTGAGTTGAGTGGAGATACTTTATTTGTTAGTGATAATTTAGTGATAGATGTACCTGCAGAAAGAACAGAAGAGAATGAAAAGTATTTTGAACATTTAGAGTTATTTAGAGAAAGATGTGCTAAATTAGATGAATTACTTGCTAGAAAAGAAGAAAGAGATGTAGCAAGTAAAGAACAATTTGATAATAAAGATAAAGTTTTAGTTTTGAAAGATAATAAAATAAAAAATAGTTAATTAAAATATTGACTGTTTTTTTTTGTATTAAAAGATAACTTTTAGTTGTATATTTTAAAGTGGAACTTAAATTTTTATTTAACAAAAATTGATAAAATTTCAAAAAAAGTGTTGATTTTTAAAGATAAGTGGTGTTATAATTAAAACTGTGTGGCTGCTTAGATGTGCAAGGTTGCTGATACACTAGGTTAAGTTGTTAAATAGTTATTGGGTTTTTGCATGGAGCAAGTCTATACTAGATATAGGCGAAGGGAGGACAAAAAATGTCAAAGGAAAAAGTTCGTATTCGTTTGAAAGCTTATGATCACAGAGTACTTGATAATGCAGCAACTAAAATTGTTGAAACTATCAAAAGATCTGGTGGTAAAATTTCTGGACCTGTTCCATTACCAACAGAAATTGAAAAGTTTACAATTTTAAGAGCTGTTCACAAGGATAAAGATTCTCGTGAGCAATTCGAAATGCGTACACACAAAAGACTAATTGATATTAAGAATCCAAGTAAGGAGACTATTGATGCTTTATCAAAGTTAGACTTACCAAGTGGTGTTGATATCGAAATTAAAACTAAATAATTAAATGGAGGAAATAATTATGAAAGGAATCTTAGGTAAAAAAATAGGAATGACTCAAGTATTTACTAAAGAAGGTAAATTAATTCCAGTTACTG